>JAUWYD010000144.1 GCA_030616025.1 Chloroflexota bacterium | reverse complement strand
GCGCGGTGGGCTCGCCCCGTACGACCCGCGCTCATCCGAACATTTGACATCCAGCCTTGCGTAGAATATGATAACCCGAGTCCACGACGCCAGTGAATGGAGGTACAGCTTGACAAGAGTTATGGTCACTGGAGGGGCCGGCTTCATCGGCAGCAACTTGACCCATCGCCTGCTCGCCCAAGGTCATGAGGTAACAGTATACGACAACCTTGCCAGGCGCGGAACGGAAAAGAACATCGCCTGGCTGCGGAAAAACCACGGGGATAGGTTCGGTCTGGTCCAGGCGGATGTGAGAGACTATCCTTCCATTGTGCAGGCGCTGGAAGGCTGTGAGATAGTCTACCACCTGGCCGCACAAGTGGCCGTAACCTGGTCGGTCGCCGACCCACGAGAGGATTTCGAGATCAACGCTTTGGGCACCCTCAACGTTCTTGAGGCCTCTAGAAGAAGCAAGGAGTCGCCCATTGTCCTCTTCACCTCAACCAACAAGGTATATGGAGGGATGGACGAGGTCGAGATCACGGAACACGAGAAGCGTTATGGGTATGCGTCCCTGCCTCAGGGGGTTTCGGAGGCCCAGCCACTAGATTTTCATTCGCCGTATGGCTGCTCCAAGGGTGCGGCCGATCAGTACGTGAGGGACTACGCCCGCATCTACGGGCTTAGGACCGTGGTAATGCGCATGTCCTGCATCTACGGTCCGCGACAGTTCGGGATCGAGGACCAAGGCTGGGTCGCCCACTTCCTCATCTCCTCCGTCCTTGGCCGTCCCATCACCATATATGGCGACGGCAAGCAGGTCAGAGACATCCTTTACATAGATGACCTGCTGTGGGCTTTCGAACAGGCAGTGGACCGCATAGATGTGACTGCGGGACAAGTGTACAACATGGGCGGCGGTCCCGAGAACACCATTTCAGTCTGGACTGAGTTCAGGGAAGTCTTGACGGAGCTCCTCGGTCACGACATCGATGCCAACTACGACGACTGGCGACCCGGTGATCAGCTGGTGTACATCAGCGACCCGACCAAGGCCCGCCGGGCCCTAGATTGGGAGCCCACCACATCGGTCAGGGTGGGCATCGAAAAACTGTTTCGGTGGGTCGTGGAGAACAAGCATCTTTTTGGGTAGACAAGGTAGGAGCATCACTTGGGTCGGTTTGGCAAGGGCAAAGGCAGAAGGAGAAAGGTGGTAGTCATCGGGCCGGATGGCACCCCCCTCAGCCTCGTATCTCGTCTAGTCGCCGAGGGAGAGCTACCGAACCTCGCCCGCGTCTTCGAGGATGGCAGTGTGCAGCCCATGACCTCGGCCATACCTTCCGTTTCCTCCGTGGCCTGGTCATCTTTCATGACCGGTAAGAACCCTGGTAAGCATGGCATCTACGGCTTCCTGGACCGGGTGCCCGGCTCCTACGACACTTACATCCCCAACTCCGCAGCCATGCGCTCAGAGACCCTGTGGGAGATCCTCAGCACGCACGGGAAACGGGTGGTGGTGATGAACGTGCCGGTCACCTATCCACCCCGCCAGGTCAACGGCATCCTGGTAGCTGGTTTTCTGTCCCCGAAGCTGGAGAAGGCCACCTACCCCGCACAGGTAGGGCAGCAACTGAAAGACATGGGTTATCGTCTCGATGTTGATCCGTGGCAAGCGCGAGAGGACAAGGACAAGTTCCTTGAAGATCTGTTCTACACCCTCGACAAACGTGAAGAGGCGATGTTCCATTTCATGGAGACGGAGGATTGGGACTTCTTCATGCTGCAGATCATGGAGACCGACAGGCTGCACCACTTCTTTTGGGAACACATGGAAAGCGGCGATGAGAAATACGCCCCCGCGTTCTTGGAAGTCTACCACAAGATAGACGGCCTTCTCGGGCGTCTCTGCGACCGGTTAACTGAGAACACCACGCTGGTCATTATGTCCGATCATGGGTTCTCCACCATGAAGAAGGAGGTATACATCAACCGTTGGCTTCAGGATCACGACTGGCTGAGTTTCACCAAGGATCCACCGGAGTCGCTCAAGGATATCCATCCCGACTCCAAGGCCTACAGCATGGATCCCGGGCGCATCTTTATCAACCTTCGTGGACGGGAGCCATTGGGCGGTGTGGACCCTGGTAGCGAGTACGAAGCGCTGAGGGGAGAACTGATCGACGGTCTTCGTGCATTGCGAGATCCGGAGAGCGGCGAACCGATGATAGACGAGCTCTACAAGAGAGAGGATATCTACAGCGGGGAGTGTTATCATCAGGCTGCCGATGTGGTAGCCATGCCCCGCAGAGGGTACGATCTCAAGGGCTCGGTGAAAAAAGACGTCCTCACCGAAAGAGGGGTGATCAATGGCACGCACACCTACGACGACGCCTTGATATACATCCAGGGACATGAGATAAGCAAGGGCGAAGCAGCCATCGTGGACGTGATGCCCACCATCCTCCACTTGATGGACGTACCCATCCCTGAGGATGTGGATGGCTCGGTGCTGGTATAGTCGCCGACGCCACGAAGAGATCGATGATCCGCTACCGCTTGGCTTGTCGACCGGGAGGCGGTTCCTCCAATTCGACCTCCAAGCCACCGGTGAGGGTGGCAATGAAGTTGTAGAGCGAGCTCAATAGGATGCCCATCACCAGGAAGACGAGCCCTCCGGACACACAGGTCAGAGCGACGAAGAGGATGGCGAGAACCCAGGAAAGGCCATCTATCTGCTGAACCCTGTGCAGCAGAGACTCAAGGTTGAGGAGCGAGACGACATCTATCGGGAAGCCTTGGCCAAGGAGCTGAATCTCCACCCTCTGCCAGCCCTCCAACAACCGCCGCAAACCACCCACCAGCAGCAGGCCACCCCAGGCCACAGCCAGACCTGGCACGCAGCTGACCAATCCCCCCAGTAGGCAGCCGAACTTGCCTAAGGGACCCAAGCCGATCCGTCGTATTCTGTATTTGCCTGCGGCGACCCTCCCCGCACCGCCCGACCGTTCCAAGTCCATGACTTCATCCTCGCCCGCAACGCCTGGTGCCTGGCATCCCATTATATGCCAGGGACTCCGTCCCCACAACACCGGGCGGCCGACCCAGAGCTGCTCTGAGGCCACGTGTGAGACGTTGTGAACCTATCTCAGACGAATGAGCGCTGCCCCTCGATACGAACCTATCGCGGGCGCGCTGAAGCGGCAATGATATTGACTTTTGCGGGTGGCCCCCCTATAATCGAGATACTCCGCAGAGGGTTTGATGAGAAACTGGGACAAAGCCTTTGCAAACAAGAGCCTCATAGACCCACTGATCTGTGCCGGGCTGTTTGCTGGCTCTTTCCTTATCTACCTCCGCACGCTGGCCCCCTCGGTAGCCACTATCTTCGACGATAGCCTTGAGTTTCAACTCGTGTGCTACCAGCCGGGGATCGCCCACCCCACGGGCTACCCCCTCTACACCCTCCTGGGAAAGCTCTTCACCTTCCTGCCCGTGGGCAACATTGCCTATCGCGTCAACCTCATGTCGGCCGTCTTCGCCTCCGTCACTGTCGCTCTCCTCTACGCCATTTTGAGGTTGATCACCAAGCACAGGGTGCCCGCCGTCTTGGGCGCGGCCACCTTCGCCGTCTCGCCAGTCTTCTGGTCCCAAGCTGTCATCGCGGAGGTGTATACGCTCAATGCCGCCTTCATGGCACTAACTCTTTGGCTGCTTCTCGCGTGGGGCCGCGCGCGAGAGGAGGATTCCGCTCAGCCGCGTGGTTGGATGTCCGACCCCACCGCCCTGCTGTCTCTCCTCGCCGTCGTTTACGGGCTTAGCCTGACTCACCATCGCACCATGTTGCTCCTGAGTCCAGCCGCTGTCATCTTTCTGGTTGTCCACCGTCGCCTCTTCGCCCGCGGGAGGCTGCTGGCGAGGCTGGCTATCCTGCTCCTGGCACCCCTCGCCCTGTATCTCTATATCCCTCTTCGGGGCACCACCATGTCGTCCCTGGATGGCGTCTACGAAAACACGCTCCAGGGGTTCATCACGCACGTAGCCGCCGGCTCCTACGGCATCTTCCTGACCGAGAACCCCATGCAGCAGAGCAGGGATCTGGCCTTCTACTTGATCTTGCTGAGGGACCAGTTCACCTCGGCCGGCATCGGCCTGGGAACCCTTGGCCTCGTCTGGTCCTTCAGAAAGCCCAAGGCTGCATTACTCCTCGTGCTGTCTTTTGCGACCATCGCTCTCTTCGCGACGGGCTATCAGGTTCCCGACATCAAGGTGTTCGTCATCCCCATCTTCCTCCTCTGTGCACTGTGGCTAGGAGTGGGTTTCGCAGGGCTATGGGACCTGTTCACCACCTTGCGAGATAGGTTCGCCGCGCTCCAGGTGCGCCACCTGACGAGCGTCCTCTATCTTCTCCTGTTGGTGGTAGGCGCCCTGCTGCCCCTTCACCTATGGCGAGCCAATCGAGCGCCCAACGATCTGAGTCGCAGCTGGGAGGTGCACGACTACGGCGTGGACATCCTCAGACAGCGGCT
>JAUWYD010000092.1 GCA_030616025.1 Chloroflexota bacterium | reverse complement strand
GCGCAAGAGGTCAAGCGCTATTGGGAACTCTTGTGCTTTAGGCTATAATGGAGCAATACGAAGTATTGGGGCGCGGTACCCCTCGCAGTGGAGAACCACGCTCCCGCAGTCGCCCAAGGGCGTTTGTTGACTCTTGAGGTCCGATCCACTGGCACACGAACCTGGTTGGGGCCAGCTTGGGCTGTCCTGTGTGGCGCTGTGGCGTCGAGCGGATTGGAGATTAGTTGGCACACCGTTGTGGCCCTGCTCGTGGCTCTGCTGCTGGCAGATTCGTTGCTGGGCACTGTTTGGCAACTGGCTGCTTCCAACCGTTGGGCTCCCACTGCCGGCAAGAGCGGCAACCCTGGACAGCAGGGCGCCACGCCGGCGCTTCCGTACACGTTGCCGGGCTCCGCTGGCTATCGGGTCTCTGCCTTCCTGGGGGAAAGAATCGCCCGCTGGCGATCCAGCATCTGGCCACGGCTCGGAAGTTCGGTTCTGGGGCTGGCCTTCAGTTCGTTTTTCGCTCTCCTGGTGGCAGCACTGCTGGGTGCAGGTCCTCTGTTATTGACCGGAGTCGCTCTCCTCGTCGCAGGATGGCGTCTTGCTCTCCCCCGAGCGCGGGAGGGCGTCCGTCTTGGTCTGGCGAGCTGTTTCCTGGCCGGGCTCCCCTGGTTGATGGGATATGCGACCTTTCGTGATCTCTCTCTCATAGGCATGGAGCCTAGCTTGGTGGCGCAGGCGTTGGTTTGGGCTGGGATCTATGGGGCAGCTTTTCACGCATACCAGTTGTTGAGCAGAGAGACCTTGTCTAGGGGGGCAGGTTTGCTGAACCTTGCCCACCTGGCTGCGGCGGCGATGCTGGTGATCGTCAAACAGCCGATCCTGGCGGGGATCGTCGCACTCGTGTGGTTGCCGCAAGTGCTCCTGCAGCCACTCTTGCTCAGCACCAGGGATGGACTTTGGTATCTGGGCCGCGTACAAGCTTTCACGATGGCCGCGATGATGGTGACGGCGCTGGCGGCCGTGATATGATAGTCGCGGTCCTAGTGTTCCTGTGTCTCGCCATCGGGGTGGGGTTTCTCTACTGGCTGCTAGTCCTGACAGAAGGTACCTATCTGGGCCCGTGGGCAGTGGCTTTCCTTTACGATAAGGGAGCTGGCACCTACGATCGAGTGAAGGAGTTCGATTCTGTAGACGATGCCTGGTACCTGGCCATGCCTCTGCAGAAGGCACTGAAGGGTATCAGGAGACCCCTCATCCTCGATGTAGCGACGGGGACAGGGCGCGTACCTCTGGCCCTGCTGCGTAACCTGGATTTCGATGGTCACATTCTTGGTCTGGACATATCGTTCAAGATGTTGCAGGAAGCCAGGCGCAAGACAGCTGGCCGTGAGGACCGAGTGACCCTCCTGTGGATGGACGGGCTCACTTTGCACTTTCTCGACAACAGCTTCGATGCTGTCAGTTGTGTGGAGGCATTGGAGTTCATGGCTGATCCCCGTTTGGCTCTCGGGGAGATGGCCCGAGTGCTGAGACCAGGTGGCACGTTGCTGGCGACGAATCGCATAGGCCTTGACGCTCTACTGATGCCAGGCCGCAGGTTTTCCGCCGACCAGCTTCGAAAGCTGATCTCTTCCTTGGGCTTCACATCTGTTGAGGTCAAGAGGTGGCAAGCGTACTATGATCTAGTGTGGACGAGAAAAGATGGTCGGTCATCGCCTGGCGGGAGGAGCAGAGAATTGCAGGACGTACTGTGCTGTCCCCGGTGTTCAGAGGCTTCACTGAGGTGGGAGTCGGGCGCGCTTAGCTGTCGGCGCTGTGGATCGGTGTATCCTGTTGAGAAGGGGATCATCTGTCTCGAAAGGCCCTTGGACAAGGCAGAAATGGGCGTGCTCGCCGGAACTTGAAGAGATTCTTGGACAGGAGACTGAGTAGTGCTTAGAACTCACACATGTGGTGAATTGAGGGCTGAGGATATCGGTAACAGGGTGAGACTGGCGGGTTGGGTCCATCGCCGCCGTGACCATGGAGGGCTCATCTTCGTCGTCCTGCGAGATCGCTATGGCTCGGTGCAAGTGGTCTTCGATCCCTCTGTGTCCGAGGAGGCACATCAGCTAGCCTCTCAAGTGCGCAGCGAATACGTGCTCCAGGCCGAGGGGGAGGTTGTGGGGCGCCCTGCGGGCCAGGAGAACCCGGAGATGGCCACGGGCGACGTTGAGGTGAGGGTTGACAGGGTCGAGATTCTGAACGAAGCGCGCACCCCTCCATTCTACATAGAGGATGAAGCCCCGGGCGACGAAGCCTTGCGGATGCGATATCGCTATTTGGATCTGCGCAGACCCGAGATGCAGTCGAAACTGATGCTGCGTCACCAGATCATCAGCTTCATCCGACGTTTCCTCGACGCGCGAGGCTTCGTAGACGTAGAGACGCCCATTCTGATCAAGAGCACACCCGAAGGCGCCAGGGACTATCTTGTGCCCAGTCGGATACATCCTGGTCACTTCTATGCTCTGCCCCAGTCGCCGCAGCAGCTCAAGCAGCTATTGATGGTGGCTGGTCTGGATAGGTATTATCAGATTGCTCGTTGCTTCCGTGACGAAGATCAGCGCGCAGACCGCCAGCCAGAGTTCACCCAGCTGGATTTGGAGATGTCCTTCGTAGAGCAGGAGGATGTCCTGCGCCTGACTGAGGAGTTGTTCACGGCACTGCTGGATGAGGTACCGTCCAAACGGATTTTGTTCGAGCCGTTCCCGCGGCTGAGCTATGAAGAGGCCATGGAGAAGTACGGAAGCGACAAGCCCGACATGCGTTTCGAGATGCTGCTGACAGACCTCTCTGACCTGGTCGGTGGTAGTGAGTTCCGCGTCTTCTCGTCCACGATTGGCAAGGGTGGGCGGGTGAAGGGCATCAGGGTGCCTGGATGCGCTGGCTACACCCGAAAGCAGTTGGATGAGCTGGGCGAGCTTGCGCAGCAATATGGCGCTCAGGGCCTGGTTTCTATGGCCGTGACCGAGGAGGGTATTCGCTCTACCATTGCCAAGTTCCTATCTCCTGAGGAGTTGGATAGCATCATTGCGCGGATGGGCGCTGAGACCGGCGACCTCATCCTCATGGTAGCTGGCGAAAGGGACGTAGTAGCTGAGTCCTTGGGGCTGTTGCGACTGGAGATGGGAGATCGTCTCGGGCTTCGCGATGACAACGTGTTGGCGTTCGTCTGGATAGTCGATATGCCCCTCTTCGAGTGGAAGGAGCAGGAGAATCGTTGGGATGCCATGCACCATCCCTTCACTGCCCCCGTCCAAGAGGATCTGCCTCTGTTGGACACCGACCCCGGGGCCGCGCGTGCTCAGCAGTATGACATCGTCTGCAATGACGTGGAGATTGGCGGAGGTAGCATCCGCATCCACCGTCGCGACGTTCAGGAGAAGATCTTCGGCATCATGGGTCTGTCCCTGGAAGAGACACGGTCCCAGTTTGGCCACCTGTTGGAAGCCTTCGAGTATGGTACCCCGCCCCATGGTGGGATAGCCCCGGGCATCGACCGGCTGGTGATGGTGCTGGCCGGGGAGCACAGCATCAGGGAAGTAATAGCATTTCCGAAAACCACGACGGCGGTTGACTTGATGTTCGATGCCCCTTCCACTGTGTCCGAAGAGCAACTGAAGGAACTGCACCTGCGGTTGGATCTCACTGATCAGTAGCATCAAGTGGCAGTCCCAGGGCCTAGTCTGTAGCTGCCTTGTGCTCGATAGCCATCCAAAGGGCCAGTGTCGACAGTGACAGGCGATTGATTGACTCAGTGGGCGGTTGCGAGGATCAAGAATTGATGGTAGAATATGAGTATGCAAAGAAACAGGATGGTGTGTTGTCATGGTAGATTTGGTAGCATCTGTGGAGCAGCAACAGTTGAGGAGCGAAGACGAGCTGCCGCAGTTACGCCCCGGAGATTTGGTTAGGGTTCGGACTCGCATCTCCGAAGGTGGAAGGGAACGAGTCCAGATCTTTCAGGGAACCGTGATGCGCTTGCGCAAAGGTGGTGCCAATGCCAACTTCACGGTGAGGCGTATCGCGGCTCATGGCGTGGGTGTGGAACGAACCTTTCCCCTCCATTCGCCCCGCATCGTCAATATAGAGGTCCTGCGACACTCTCACGTGCGCAGGGCGCAACTCTACTATCTGCGTGATCGCAAAGGCAAGGCCGCCAGGCTAAGAGAGAAGCGCATGGAGGAGAAACCACGGGCTTAGTCTTTCACTTCTCTGCGCTCTCTGTCCAGGTGGAAGATCCTCAACTTGCTCACCCCGCAGACTCTGTGATGCCCCCGGCTGCGGGGCTCTTGTTGTGTGGTGGCGCGCGCTATGGGGAGCGGACCGAGTCTCGAACAGGAACGGGAGCTGCAGAGGCAAGGCCATTGCGCCATTGCTGGGCTGGATGAGGCAGGACGGGGCGCCTGGGCTGGTCCCTTGGTGGCGGGCGCGGCGATCCTGCCCTTGGACTCGCCCACTCTAGATCAGGACCTGGCGGGCCTCCGTGACTCTAAGCGGCTGACCCCCCGCCGCCGCGCTTGGTTCTACGAGAGAATCTCCCACAGGGCCTCTGCTTTGGGCGTAGGGGTGGTGAGTTCAACCGTCCTGGACGAGTTGGGCGTTGTCGCGACGACCAAGTTGGCTATGACGAGGGCCTTGGACAACCTGGCTACCCCCGCTGACTATCTCTTGGTTGACGGCTTTCCCCTGGACTACCACGGCACCCCTAACAAGGGCGTAGTAGGTGGCGACGATCTCTGCTTTTCCATAGCTGCGGCCTCCATCGTGGCCAAGGTGGTCCGGGACCGAATGATGGTGGCCCTCGACAGAGTCTTCCCCGGGTATGCTTTTGGCCAACACAAAGGATACGGCACACCTCAGCATCGAGAGGCACTCTACCGCATGGGGTACTCTCCCATACATCGTCTCTCCTATGCTCCGATGAGATTCATGATCGGGGAAAACGGACTGCGGGAAGAGAAGGGCGAGAAGAGGTACGGGCCCAGGGAATTGGGCATTCTAGGGGAGCGAATGGCGGCTCAGCAGTTGGAGGAGCAGGGGTACGTCATCTGCGAGCTGAACTATCGCTGTGCCGTGGGTGAGATGGATGTTGTGGCACTGGATGGGGAGAGTTTGGCCTTTGTTGAGGTCCGCACGCGAAGGAGCAAGAAGTTCGGCTCGCCGGAGGAGTCCATCACGGCGGCGAAAAAGCAGAAGCTGATTGAGGTGGCTCAGACGTATTTACAGGAACATGAGTCGCTGCCTCTCGATTGGCGCATAGATGTGGTATCCGTACGCTTATCGCGCCGCGGGAGACTGGAACACTTGGAGGTGATCAAGAGTGCGGTCGAGGGGTGAGAAGTCAGAACCCGGATCCTCCCCCTTGGTCGCCATAGTTGGGCCTACCGGCGTCGGCAAGACGAGGTTGGCCGTTGCCCTGGGGCGGAATGTGAGAGGCGAGATCATCTCCGCTGACTCGCGGCAGATCTACCGGGGCATGCACATAGGCACCGACAAGCCCACAGTCGAGCAGCGGAAGCTCGTGCCCCACCATTTGATAGACATCGTCGCCCCA
>JAUWYD010000047.1 GCA_030616025.1 Chloroflexota bacterium | reverse complement strand
GGGACCGGGACTACGTTTTCTTCCAGGCCGGGGCACGGATGCACTACACTGTGGAGACCGGCAACTTGGGCGACGACTGTGACACCGTCCTCACCCTCTACGATGAGGATGGGACACAGCTGATCCAAGATGACGATGGCGCCGACGAATCCCTGGCTTCGCGCTTGACCTGGGTGGCGGATGAAGAAGGCCTGCTGTTCGTCGAGGTCACACATTTTGAGGAGGAAGCGGGGGGAGAAGACGCCCAATATGACATCTGGGTGTTGGAAAGTGAGCCCCTCGCCATTGAGGAAGATGAGTACGAACCTGACGACACCATGGGGCAGGCCAACGAGATACTTCTGGACACACCCCAGACTCACAACATCCACGCGCCAGGAGACCATGATTGGATTCTCTTCGGGGCCACTGAAGGGGCTACCTACGTCATCGAAACCTTTCAGCTGGGTGGCGAAATGGACACCATCATCTATCTTTACGATGAAGATGGTGAAGAGTTGGCCCAGAACGATGACGGCGGCGAGGAGAGCCTGGCCTCCCGCATCACATGGGGCGTCGACTCCACCGGCATCCTCTACGTGATGATCCAAAACTACTGGGATGGCGGAGCCGGGCCGGATATGCAATACAGCGTGTCGGTCTCCGAGGGAGCGCCCTATGAAGCAGACGCCCATGAGCCTGACGATAGCATGGATCAGGCCAGTGAGATCGAGATTGGCTCGCGCCAAAGCCATAACTTGCATGTGACCGGAGATCATGACTGGATTTCCTTCCAAGTCGTCGCAGGGACAGACTATGTCATCGAGACCTCCAACCTGGGAGATAGGATTGATACCATCATCTCTCTGTACGACGCTGATGGCCACGAGGGGCCCAGCGACGATGATGGAGGTGATGAACCGCTGGCCTCCCGTCTCACTTGGACTCCCGAGGAGGATGGTGTTGTATACATCTTGGTTCGAGACTTGGGAGACGACGAGTCGGGACCCGGGACGGAATATGGGGTTTCAGTGCGCGAAGAAGCGACCGCTCTGCTCAGCGCCGATGAATATGAACCTGACGATACGATGGCTGAGGCCGGCGAGATAGGGATGGGAGAGGTTCAGACCCACAATATCCACACGGTGGGTGACCACGACTGGCTCTACTTCGAGGCTGCACGGGGGGTCACCTACCTGATAGAGACCTCCAATCTAGGGCAGGAGGTGGATACCGTCGTCTTCCTGTACGATGAGGACGGCGAAGAACTGGCCCAGGATGATGATGGCGCCGACGAACCACGAGCGTCCCGCATAACTTGGGCCGCCGAGCAGACTGGCACTCTCCACATCATGGTGCATGACTACAAGGACAGCAGAGCCGGACCCGCAATGGAGTACGACATATCCGTCGACGAGCTGGAACCCGTTCGGGGTGAAACAAGGGTCTACATCGCTGAAGGCTCCTATCACATCGTCGCCCACGAAGTGGCAACTTCACCATCGGCGTCAGCGGGCGGTTCTCCCTTGACAACTTCTCCCTCAAGGTCGATGCAGCGCAGGTCAGCGGGGATGACGACAACGAATACGGTCTAGCGTATGGTTATCAAGATCGCGACAACTACTATGAAATCGCTATCTCTGGCGATGGCTATGCCGGCTCTTATGTGAAAGAACGAGGGGACTGGCACACCATCGTCGCGTTCAGACCCAGTGAAGCCATCAATAAGGGAAATGCAGTCAATCATCTTCACCTCGAGGTGCTTGAAGGGACTTTTTCCTTGTATGTCAATGCTCAGTTGGCATTCCAAGACTACGACAATCGCTTCCGCGAAGGCCTAATAGGATTCGGCTGCGGGTCCCTTGCCGAACCGGGCCTACACTGCTCCTTCGACAACTTGAACGTCTGGAATGAGGAAGGTAGCCTGGTCTGGCAGGACGATTTCGATGACAGCTCGGGCAATTGGTTTGAGAGCCCGTAGCCGTAGCAGTTCTTCGCACCAAATCATCCGAATGGAGGAAACACCGTGACAGCAGCAGAGAAAGACCGCGCGGGGAGGGGAAAGGATCGTCGGTGGGCTACCGCAGCCCTTGCTTTGACGCTCAGCAGCACGCTGATCCTGACTGGGTTGGTAGGCTGCAGCACCCCCGAGCCAGTTGCGACCAACACCCCGACGGTCCAGGCCCAGACACCGACTTCCACCGCGGACGAGACCCCTGAGGCGACTAAGGAACCCCTGATTCCCCTCGATGATGACCCAGTCTTGGGTTCCCCTGACGCTCCGGTGACGATGATCGAGTACTCCGAGTATCTATGTCCTTACTGCCGCACGTTCGCTCTGGAGACCCTACCTCGAATCGAGGAAGAGTACATTGACACCGGTCAGGTCAAGCTCGTCTTCAGGGACTTCCCCGTCCATGGTCAGCCCGCCGTCATGATAGCAATGGTGGCCGAGTGCGCTGCGGATCAAGACAAGTTCTGGGAGATGCACGTCATGCTCTTCGAGCGCACTGAGGAATGGTCTCAGAGCGAAGACCTTTTGGGAACCTTCCAAAGCTACGCCGACGAGCTAGGGATGAACCAGGACGAGCTTACGAACTGCCTGGAATTGGGCACGCCTTTTGAGAGAATTCGGGAGGATTACAACGTCGGCGTACAGGATGGAGTTACCGGCACGCCTGGCTTCCTGATCAACGGGACCCCGGTCATTGGGGCTCAGCCCTTCGAAGAGTTTCAGAGAGTAATTGAGCAGGAACTTGCAGAATCAGGCTAGAGAAGGGCGGCGTAAGATGCCCTCTCGCTTGGCGGCTAGGTGCTTCAGTAGCGCCTGGCTGAAGCCCTGATCTCGCATGAACGCCTGAAGATAGTCATAGAGCACAAGCGACATGCCACGTGCGCCCTGGGATAGCAGACGTTCCGCCTGCTCGTCCACACGACCCATCATCTCTTCCAGTTCGGTCTCCCCCTCCTGTGCAGCGTATCCCAAAGCCTCAGCGTAGTGGGCCAGCCCCTGCTCGAAGGCCTCGGGGTCCGACAAGGCGAGCCGTCCCCTGAGCCAACTCAGCTTCGACAGCGGCTCCCACTTCTCTAGCGCCAGGGCGAGACTCTCGGCCTCATCAGCACACCGCAGGAAGTCCTCAGGCTCTTCTTGTGTAAAATGGAGGAAGGCGAGATTCATCAGGGCCACCAACTCGCTCAACCGTTCCCCGAGTTCATGGGCGAGCTGCCGACTTCCATCGTAGCACCCAAGGGCATCCTGGTAGCGGCGTTGATTGTAGTAGACAGCACCCAGGTTGTTGAGAACCACACCTTGACCACCGAGATCACCTTGGGCCTTACGTAGTGCCAGGCTGCGCAGATAACTTCTGCTCGCCTCCTCCCACATGCCGTTGGCGCTGTACGCGTTCCCCAGTTCGTTCAACTCCCGTTCGTCAAGGTCCTCGAAATCCTTCCGCTCTTCCATACCTATTCCTGTCGCAAAGCAACTAGGCAAACAGTTTCGCTATCTCATCCTGAGCGAATCTTGGCAAATCCACTATGGATTCGCCCACTTGAAGCTTGACACCAGCCTGGACGGGCTGTACCTGGCCGATCACACTCGCAGCGATGTGCTGTGAATCCAAGACCGCCACCAGACCATCGGCCTGCTCCGCAGGCAGAGTGATCAGCAACGCTCCAGACGCGATGGTGCCCAAGGGATCCAGTTCGAACTCGGCACACAACTTGCGACATTCCGGCAGAACGTCTATTCTCTCCTCTTCTATCGATAGGCCCACACCCGCGGCCTCAGCCAACTCGTACAAACCCATGGCCAACCCACCTTCCGTAGGATCGTGCATGGAGTGAAGGCGGAAAGAGCGGCTGGCCAGTGTTGCCTCACGAACCACGCTTATGCCAGGTTCAAAGAGGTATCTCTTTGCCCTCTCGATGAAACCATGAGCATAGCCCAGCTGTCGTAACTGCGTTTCGCGTTCCCGTGCAATGATGGCAGTGCCCTCAATGGCCACGCCCTTGGTCAAAACGATGGCGTCCCCTACCTTGGCTCCTCCTGTTGTAATGAGGCTGTCTTTCTCCACCTCGCCCAGCATCTGACCGACGACAATGGGCCGATCCAAGCCATAGGTGATTTCGGTGTGCCCACCCACTAGGGACACGCCCAGTGCAGCGCAGGCGTCATGGATTTGCCGAAACACGTCTTCCGCCAAAGCCTCGTCGCTTTCATTCTCGGGCAACAGTACGGTCGCAAGGAACCAGAGAGGGGTCGCTCCGGTAGTGACCAGATCATTGCTGTTCACGTGGACCGCATACCAACCTATCTGATCGGTGGCGAATGTAATGGGGTCGGTCTTGGCCACCAGGTACTTGTCGCCGAGGTCGAGCACGGCCGCATCCTCTCCGATCCCTGCCCCTAGCACGACACGATCATCCTCCAGGCGATATCGCTCCAACAAGCGAGCCAGTAGCTCGGCCGGCAGCTTTCCTACAGAGAACCTTCTCCTCACGTGGTTTGCCTCGATCCAAGAGGGGAGCATCAATAGAAGCCCGCTCTGAGGATTATACCCTAGCCCTTGCTGCTTGGTAAAGAGCCGAGAGGTTGTGCGAAGCCCCGGGACATACCCTACAATTCAACTTGGGGCTGTCACTGTCAGATGAGTGCAAGGAGGTTTCCAAGCCATGAACGTCACCCAAACAGTCGAATCTCGGCAGGGCGAAAACTACTCACTGAACCGCCAGTACGTCAATCCTACGCTGGCCCGCGCATTGCAGATGATCGGCCATGACATCATCTACGCCAGGGGCGAGGGCTGCTATTTGTATGACGTTCACGGTGAACAATACCTCGATTTCCTCGGAGGGCATGGCGTATTCCACCTGGGCCGAAATCACCCCGAGGTACGGCGCGTGATCCAAGAGACTCTAGAATCCCCTGTCGCACAAGATAGCCGGCCACGGCCGGTTCCGAAACATGGTTCCAGCATGTTTCCCTTCACTAGTAGCATCGGGTTTCCCACCCGATGCGCTACCACGGCGGTTTCTCAACACGCTCCTTCCAATGGAAGCCCGCTTCGCTCAGGGCAGGAGACGCTAGGGTCTCTATGGAGTCGCATGCACCTGTCTGGTTCCCCACACGGAAAGGAAGGATGAATTACCCAGAGCCAGCGAGCTTCTCGTCGTGTACCGGGGTGGAGTTTATGGCTCGCCGCCTTCCTTTTGCCATCCCTCGCTCTTCCATTCGGCCCCATCCGTCCACACCTCTTTCTTCCAAACGGGCGCAATCTCCTTCAGTCTATCAATGGCATAATGAACGGCCTCGAAGACCTCCCGGCGGTGAGCCGCGGAGAGCGCAATGACCACACTGATCTCTCCTATCTCCAGCCGCCCCACCCTGTGCACGATGGCAATCTCTTTGATCGTCTTCCATCGCTCGCGGATTTCGTCGGCGATCTGTTGCAGCACATCCTCAGCCATTTCTGGGTAGGCTTCATACTCAAGATACCGCACCTCTCTGCCATCGGTGCTGCCTCGCACCACGCCAACGAAGGCGATCACGGCACCGATATCCGGATCGGCAAGTCGTCCGACGACCTCGTCCGCCGATAGCTCGTCTGTGGTAATCTCAAAGAGCTTCGTCGCTCCCTCGTTCATCTGCTGCCTACCCTCCCCCGACAGGAGGTATGAAGGCCACCTCATCACCCTCACGCAACTGGGCCTCCAGAGAGACATACTTGCGGTTGACGGCCATTCTGATCATGCCTGAATGGGACCGCAAAGCCGGATAATCCTCCATCAGCAGGTCCATCAAGTCTTGCACAGTTGACCCAGACGGCAACTCTTCCTCGATCTCACACCTGCCCAATGCTTCGCGGGGGGCGCCGAAAAGCCTGACCTTCACCCTCATCCACCTTCCTCCAGAACGATCTCCCCGCTCTTCCCCCCGCTCTTGCGGACCAGGCGAATCTTGTCGATGTGCATCGTGCGCTCCACTGCCTTCGCCATATCATAGATGGTCAAGGCAGCGACGCTGACAGCCGTGAGCGCCTCCATCTCCACGCCGGTCTTTCCTCGGCTCCGCACGGTGGCAGTGATCTCAATACGCGATGCCTCTTTGTCAATGTCAAACTCCACATCTATCTTAGTAAGGAGCAAAGGATGGCACAGCGGGATAAGATCCGGAACGCGTTTCGCAGCCATGATCCCCGCCACCTGGGCTACCGCCAACACATCCCCCTTGGGCACACCTTTCTCCGCGATGAGTCGCAGCGTCTCCGGGCGCATCGTCACCTGGCCCTTGGCCACCGCCACGCGCTCCGTCTCTGGCTTCTCGCCGACGTCCACCATCCGAACTCGGCCTTGATCATCCACGTGAGTCAGCCCCATGATACCTCCCATCGAATCAGTCGCCTGCGATCAGAGAATTCCTTTCATCGCTGACCGACGCGCCGTCACCAATTGTGTGATCGCCTACCCTCCTATTTGTGACATGGCTCTCTTCTCTGGCCGGTCAGATTCCGCCAGGTGGTGACGTCGCGGCTTGCTATCGACGGCCTTCACCAGAAGGGTCTTGATCTCGTCAATTCCCACGCCATGGCGCAGCGGAGTACGCAGATCGATCTCGTTGTCTGAGAGAAGGCAAGGACGCAGTTGCCCATCTGCCGTTAGACGCATCCGGTTGCAATGATAGCAGAAGTGATCGCTGACGGCTGTGATAAAGCCCAGGGTACCTCGCGCGCCAGGCAGACGGTAATAGCGAGCCGGGCCTTGGCCAGCGCTCACTTTTGCCGGCTCCAGCCTTCCCAGCACAGTCTCCACCTTGGGTCGAATCTCCTGCGCTATCACGATCTTCTCGGGCCATTCGTCCGCTGTCGACACACCACTCCCCACCGGCATCAGCTCGATGAAACGCACATTCCAGTCCTCATGCATCGTCTTACGGGCGAAGTCCACGACTTCATCATCGTTCGTTCCCCTGATGACTACTGTGTTGATCTTGATCGGCTGTAGCCCCGCTTGTCTCGCTGACTCCATCCCGCGAAGGACATCCTCAAGCCGCCCCCCACGCGTGATGCGCTGGAAACGCTCCGGCCGAAGGGAATCCAGGCTGACGTTCACGCGGAGGAGGCCTGCTTCGGCCAAGGCGAGTGCATGCCGCGACAAGTGAATACCGTTGGTGGTCATCGCCAGATCGTCAATTCCGGGAATACTTGCCAGCATGCGAACCAGGTCCACGATTCCCGCGCGGACGAGCGGCTCCCCGCCGGTCACGCGCACCTTGCTGATGCCCAGTTCGGCTGCGGCCCGCGCGACGGTCTCGATCTCCTCATAAGTCAATATCTCATGGTGCGAACACAGGGGGACCCCATCTCGAGGCATGCAGTGAAGGCAGCGTAGGTTACAGCGGTCGGTCACAGAGATGCGCAAGTAGCTGATGGGACGATTGTAAGCGTCCAAGTGTGTCATGGCAGTAACAAGGCTCCTCCGATAGAATACCCCCCTCAGAACACGTGCACAGCCGAGGCTTTGAACGAGATATACACTTCCATGCCTTCCCTCAGCTCCATCTCCTCCAGGGATCTCCTGGTGATTATGCAAGTGAAATCTGGGGGAACGCTGACCACCACATAG
>JAUWYD010000315.1 GCA_030616025.1 Chloroflexota bacterium | reverse complement strand
GATCACCGAAGCGCGAGTTGTCGAGGAAATCGTCAGAAGCTGTTGCCGCATGGATCACGGAGGGTGTGGGATACTGATCCAGCTGAGAGACGGGAAGCCGGTCAGCATAGAGGGTGACCCCGATTGCCGTATCAATCGAGGCACGCTGTGCTCGAAAGGTCTGGCGGGCCTGCACAAGCTTCACAGTCCCCATCGTCTGAAATACCCCTTGCTCAGGGACGGAGACCGTGGAGAGGGCAAGTGGAAGAGGATCTCGTGGGATGAAGCTCTGGATCTCATCGCCACGAAGATGACCGAGGTCAAGGGGGAGTTCGGTGCCGAATCGGTTGTCTTCGGGCAGGGGACTCACCGCAGTTATGAGTATTTCCTCTGGCGACTGGCCAACGTCTTCGGCTCCCCCAACGTGATGGCCGCAGGCTACCTGTGCTACTATCCTCGGGTCATCGCCTCTCACCTGACCCACGGTTTCTACCCCATCCCGGACTATGAGTACCCGCCGAGTTGTGTCATGATGTGGGGCAACAATGTGGTCACCACTAGCGCAGACGGGGTATGTGGCGCCCAACTGCTGCGGGCCTTGGATCGCGGCTCCAGGTTCATTGTAATTGACCCCAGATACACGCCTATGGCTGCCAGGGCCGACGTTTGGGTTCAGCTCAGGCCTGGCTCCGACCTTGCCCTGGCGCTGGGCATGATCAACGTCATCATCGACGAGGGGCTATACGACGAGGACTTCGTCAGGGATTGGACGGTTGGCTTCGACGAACAGAGGCAGCGCGCCGCCGAGTACCCGCCGGAACACGTGGAGCGCATCACGTGGGTGCCGCCTGAGATACTGCGCGATGCGGCGCGACTGTATGCTACCTCTGAGCCGGCTGCCGTCCAGTGGGGTGTGGCCTGGGAGCAGAACGTAAATGCGGTGCAGACCGCTCGCGCCATGTCCATCCTGAGGGCCATCACCGGGAACTTGGATGTGCCAGGCGGAGACCGCAATTGGACGCCGCCACCCGTGGTGAAGTCCACTGCTTTCATGCTTGCTGATGTGCTACCGCCGGAGCAACAGGCCAAGATGCTCGGGGCGGATGAGTTCAAGCTGGCGGTTCTGGGACAAACCCTGGCTCCTCAACTGGTCATCAAGGCCATCCTCGAGGAAGAGCCTTATCCCATCAGGGTGCTCTATCTTCACGGGACCAACCCCTTGCTGACCTTGCCCAATGTGGAGGAGGTGTACAGAGCGCTGCTGAAAGTGGATTTCTCGGTGATGGTCGATCTATTCATGACCCCCTCGGCGGAGTTGGCGGACGTGGTACTTCCTGCTGCCAGCTACCTGGAGCTGAACGACATTGGCAACTACTGGCAGCGCTGCGGCCTCCTGTGGCCGCGCCAAAAGGTAGCCCAGATAGGGGAGGCCTGGTCCGACCAGAAGATCATGAACGAATTGGGCAAACGGCTAGGGCATGAAGAGTATTTCTGGGACGACGTAGAGGAGTCGCTGGACTATATCCTGGAACCAGCAGGGATAACCTTCGAGGAGTTCAAGCAGTTGGGCTATCTGGAGGGGCCCCAGGAATATCGGAAGTACAAAAAGAAGGGGTTCAAGACCCCATCCGGCAAGGTGGAGCTCTACTCGCAGCGATTCGCCGATTGGGGGTACGACCCGCTGCCTGCCTATCAGGAACCTCCCGAGACGCCGTACAGCGACCCGGAACTGGCCGAGGAATACCCCTTGATCATGACGACCGCTCGCATTCCGGTCTTCTTCCACTCCGAAAACCGGGAGATACCCATTCTCAGGGAGGTCATCCCAGAGCCGGTGATAGAGATACATCCGCAAACTGCTGATGAGCTTGGTATCGCGGACAATCATTGGGTTTACATCGAGACCAAGAGAGGCCGCATCAAGCAGAAGGCCTACCTGACGGAGAATATCGATCCCCGTGTGGTGATGGTAACTCACGCGTGGTGGTTCCCGGAGGAAGGGGTAGAGACGCTTCATGGCTTCCGTCGAGCGAATATCAACGTCTTGATCGGCAACGATCCGCCCTATGACCCCTTCGTGGGGGCTATCCAGACGCGGGGCATCGCATGCAGAGTCTATCCTGCTGAAGACTGACCGGGGAGTGAGAAGCTGTGAATGGCATATTAGGTGTTGACGCGAAGAAATGCATGGGCTGCTACGCTTGTGAGATAGCCTGCAGGGAGGTACGTGGCATCCCTCAGGACAAGGCCAGCTGGATCAAGGTTGAACGGGCTGATGCCTCAAGAGGGCAGGCAGAGGAGAAGGGCCACTACCTGCCGATGGTATGTGTACACTGTGCCTCGCCTCCCTGTGTGGAGGCTTGTCCGGAGGGAGCGATCGAGCAACGGGAGGATGGCATAGTTCTCCTCGACTCCGCTGGCTGCACGGGCTGTAAGCTCTGTATGGAGGCCTGCCCCTACGGAGCGATCTTCTTCAATGAGGAGGACGGCGTGGCCATCAAGTGTGATCTCTGCGTAGAGAG
>JAUWYD010000298.1 GCA_030616025.1 Chloroflexota bacterium | reverse complement strand
GCACACGCAAGGGCGGCCGGTTCGCAAATGGAGTGAATGGTTCTGAGCGGGTCGCGACGTGCGACATGCCAGTACCACCGTCTGCTCCCGTCTCAGAGCCGAACGTCGGTTCCCCGCCTTCTACTTCAGCTTGCACAAAGACCACAGTCCCGACGACAAGCAAGCTCAAGCACAGCACCAACGCGCCACGCCGTGTGCTGAATCGATGTAACAATCCTGACAACGCTCTCCCCTCGCAAGCCCGCGAGTACATCGTAATACGTCGTAGAATGATATTGCAAAGCGGCGACCCTGTCAAGCGAAGTCGCGACGCCCTCATATCAACTTCACAGCTCGCCTGTCAAGGACCAAACGATCGTGCGTCGTTTGCAGCGCTTCGCAATGGGTGTTAGAATAGGCCCTGACGAGAGGCAGAGAACGTCTCTCGAAACCACGAAAGGGAGTTCTCCATGTTCCAAGAGAAGATCGCTCAATACTATGCTCGACTTGGAAGGAACCAAAGGAAAATCGCCGACTTTTTGACCCAGCAATACCATGAGGCAGCCTTCATCAACGCTTTCGCCCTGTCAAAACGGCTTGAGGTGGATCCGGCTACGGTGACCAGGTTCGCACAAAGGCTGGGTTACGCAGGTTATCCGGAACTGCTGTGTGAGATTCAAACAATGGTCAAGAAGGAGCTTAGAGTAGCCTACAATCCTCCCGTGGAGGCAGCTGATGAGGAAGGCCTTTTCATGCAAGCCTTGGCGCAGGAAAGAGAGAATCTCGGCCGTGCGATGACCCACGTGCGGGGAGAAACCGTGAGCGCGGTGGTCGTGGCCCTGCGCGCGGCCAGGAACGTCTACGTCGTTGCACAGGGCCTGGCGAAGGGGCCCGCCGAGATGTTCGTGTCGCAACTCCGCTTTTTGTTGGGGATACCAGCCCAGCTGGTGGCGGCCGAACAGCTAGGTGCCCCCATGAGTCTCTCTACCCTGGCGGAACCAGACGTGGTTGTCGGTGTTAGCCTCTCGGCTCTCCATGACGACACGGCGCAGATACTACGGCTCGCGCGGTCTAGAGGGGCGAAGACGATCGGCTTGGCTACTTCCCACACATCCCCCACCGCTTCAACCGCCGACTTGATCATAGTCTGTCCGGGAGAATCGACCACAGGCATACCCTCGGTCGCCCCACTCACTGCGGTTCTGGCTGCCCTCTTTCAAGTCATCGCTCTTCAAGAGCCTGAGAAGCTGAGCAGCTTAGAACAGGGCCTCCAGAGAAACTTGAACTGGTTGCTGGAGGACAAGGGGGAAAAGCGGGTGCAGGAGGCCGAAATCCTGAGGCAATTCTGATACGAGCGTGATCCTCGCAGCTACACGCGCCAACTCCGAGATCTCAGGGTTGGCGCGTTACCTTTGGAGTGACCTTGAAACACCTTGATCTAGGGGGAACCTATAGCTCCACGAAGTAGGAACCGCAGGCCTGATCTATCAATTCCTTCGTCAAGGCCGGTTCCACGCCTTGGTAGTTGGCTATGTCGATTATCTGATCCACGATGTCCCGGGGATGAACGCACCTCAACTCGCGCTTTACTTTCAAGTAATAATCGCGCACCAGATACATGAAAGCCTCCTGGTCGAAGGGGACATTCCGCTCAGCTGCAACGCGCTTGAAAATCTCGTAGAACTCACGCTCGGTTGGGTTGGCTACTTCTATCTTGTGCCGAATACGTCGCAAGAAAGCCTCGTCGACCAGGGCCTTGGGATCGATATTGGTCGAAAACACTATCAGTTGGTCAAAAGGTATCTCGACCTTCTTCCCAGTGTGCAATGTCAGGTAATCGACCCTGGTCTCCAGCGGAACAATCCACCGGTTCAACAGGTCCCTGGGCCGAACCTGCTGTCTGCCAAAGTCGTCAATTAGAAACATCCCCGCGTTGGCTTTCATCTGGAAAGGGGCTTCGTAGTACTTGGAGGTATCGTCGTAGACCAAGTCCAGGCTCTCCAATGTGAGTTCGCCGCCCACCACTACTATTGGCCTCTCTATCAATATCCAGCGACTATCAAGGCGACCTACTTCAGGTAGCCCCGAGACCCCTACGTCCGCGGCCTGCACGGGCTGATGATTCAAATCATCAAATACCTTGATGATATGTCCGTCCACCTCCACTGCATAGGGAATATGAATCTCCCCCCCAAGCATAGAAGCCATGGCCCTAGCTATTACGGTCTTCCCATTGCCTGGAGGACCGAACAAAAAGATGGACCGGCCCGAATTGACCGCCGGACCTATCCTCATCAACATGGGAGCACTCACTACGAGATGAGACAGAGCTTCGCTGACTTGTTGCTGGCTGACGACGACACCACCTATCGTCTGACTTCTCATCGCCTTCTGATAGGCTTCCAAAGTCACCGGAGCAGGTCCAACGTACTGGCTACGGTTCAGAGCCTCTCGCACACGCTCGATACCAGCAGATGCAATAGAGTAGCGAAACGCCCTCTCATCGAAGCCTCTGCTACCGGTTATGCTGACCAGTTGCTCCCGTTTCAGGTAGGTCAGAGCCTCTTCCACGACCCCGCTGAAGGGAAGTCTTAGCTGCTCAGCAATGGCCTGACCGTTCAGTTCACCAACTGAGTATATGGTCTTCAAAGCCAAGTCGCTCAAGAAGGCCCTGCTCATCCCCGTCTCCTCTATGGAGCGAGGTTCGAGAAGCAAACTCTTGACGGACTCCA
>JAUWYD010000050.1 GCA_030616025.1 Chloroflexota bacterium | reverse complement strand
TCCGGGATAGGTCTCTCTCCACAACTTCGATGTAGTTAATAGGCTTGATTCCCTTTGCATCCGACTCCTCTCTGATCTCCGTTCAGGCAAACCCGAGCGTCTCACCAGCCCAACCAGGCAGCGAGATGCGTTTCTCCCAGTTTGGTACTGTTGAGTCTCGCAGCCGGAACAACAAGGAGAAGAGCGAGGGTCTCCACGTTCCCTCCTTGGGAGTAGGTCTGGCTACCTCTTTGAGCTGAAGAACATCCGGTGGTCCGTATTCTGTGTATACAACCGCTTTCATTTGTGCACCCTTCCCTTTTTTGATTGATAATGGTTACTAAAACTTGTCCCAAAACATCATCTCACGGTTGATCCTTTACACCTTTAAACAGAAGCCAACCGCAAAGTGAAAATTCCGCAATAGCCGCAGGCGCGAGAAAAACCCAGGAGATTATCGCTTCGTAGTTGGGTAAAAGAAGATTTGCCAGACTATCTATAGTCACGGTTGATATATGGGGACTGGGACCCTCTTGTGCTGGCTCCGAGAGACCATCTCACTCACCCTCGTCAGTGCCTCGCCCTCCGGCTGGTGACCGTGAACAGATTCCAGAGCGCGGAGTGCCTGGTCCAGCTCTTCGTATGCGATTCCCAACTCGCCCTCGTCCGTTTGCCCCGTCCACAGCCCAGCACTGGGTGGTTTCTCCATGATTTCCACAGGAACCCCTAATTCCTTGGCCAAGTCCCTGACCTCGGTCTTTAGCAGGCCACCCAGCGGCAAGATATCCACCCCTCCATCCCCGTACTTGGTGAAGTAGCCGGTCATCAGTTCGCTCTTGTTGCCCGCGCCGACAACCAGGTAGTCAAGGCGGTTGGAGTAATAGTAGAGCGTGATCATGCGGAGACGAGGTTTCAA
The DNA here is from genome assembly GCA_030616025.1 of Chloroflexota bacterium. Taxonomy (GTDB): domain Bacteria; phylum Chloroflexota; class Anaerolineae; order UBA7937; family B3-Chlor; genus B3-Chlor. The sequence goes on along the minus strand of JAUWYD010000050.1, from coordinate 6,500 downwards.
GTTGGCCACGGGTACCTGACCGTCCTCGGGAAGGCAGCCCAAGAGCACATCAAGAACAGGACCCAAGTCTATCTTCTCAACCCCTATGTCAAACAGCCTCGCTACCAGCCGAGCATGCTCCTCGTCAGCGGGGTCGCTCTGACACGGCAGAATGAGACCCTGAACGTCGTCACTGAGACCTCTCTTGCACAGGATGGCAGTTACTGAGGAATCCAGCCCACCGCTCATTCCCACTACGGCGCCTCTGGCACCTGCCATCTTCACCTGAAGGCGGATCCACTGGCTAATGTCGTCGGCGACGATCTTACGCGTCAGGCTACTCTCCTTTTCCGGCCTCGTGCGCCAGCACGATGGCTTCAGCGACCTCCTTCATGGGCTTGCGCTGATCCATGCTGGTCTTCTGAATACGACGGAATGCATCGGCCTCGCTCAGTCCTTGAGTATCCATCAGGATACCCTTCGCGCGGTCAACCAGCTTCCTCGTCTCCAGAGCCTCCTTGAGGTCTTCCACCTCTTGCTCGAGAGCTCGAAACTCCGTCCATCTCCGCAGGGCCACTTCGATGGCCGGCGCCAGGTCAGCCTCGTGGAACGGCTTGACGATGTACGCCATCACCCCAGCTTCCTTGGCCCTCTCCACCAAATCCTGCTGACTGTAGGCAGTGAGGAGCAACACGGGCGCGATCCGTTCCTCAGTGAGGATCTTGCCCGCATCTATGCCGTCCATCCCAGGCATCTTGATGTCCATAATCACGACATCTGGCCTGAGCTCGCGGGATAGATGCACTGCGCTCTCGCCATCACCGGCTTCGCCCACCACCAAGTATCCTAGGCTGTCCAACATCTCCCTGAGATCCATGCGCACGATGGATTCATCGTCGGCCACAATTACTCTACATCGCTCCACCTTAGTTCACCTCCTAACGGTATTTTCGGGAAGTTTACCACCGCCTGTACTCCCTCGCCGTCTCTCAGTTCGAAACCTCCCTTCAGGTCATCATTCACCAGAGTCTGCACTATTGTCAATCCGAGATGTCTATCTCTCTCTAGGTCGAATCCTTCTGGCAACCCCTTGCCAGAGTTGCCAATCCTCAGAGTCACGCTGTCGGCACCATCCTGCAACTCCACTGAGATGTCACCTCCCTCGGACGGAGAGAAGCCATGTTCCAGGGCATTCTGCAGCAGTTCGTTGATGATCAAGGCACAGGCGGTCGCTTGCTGAGTCGGCAGATATATGTTCGGGCCGACGAGCGAGAAACGAATGTCTTCCTCACCACTCACCACCCCTTGACGCAACTGCTCCACTATCCTACGGCTCACATCTTTGAGGTTAATTACACGTGATTCGTGCTCGGAGAGAAACTCATGCACGGCGGCCACGCTCAAGATACGGCTCACGCTGTCCAGCAGCACCTGCTGTATCTCGTCAGAAGCAGTTCTTCGAGCCTGCAAGCGGAGCAGGGAAGCGATGGTTTGTAGGTTATTCTTCACGCGATGGTGGATCTCCTGGATCATTGCCGCCCTGATCCTTGCTTCCTTCTCCTCCCGGCGTGCTGCCGTAGCGTCGTGGATCAGTATGAGCGCCCCTGTCACAGTCCGGTCGGGTGGCCTAGGGAGGCGCAGCAGACGCCGCGACAATGGCATAGTGTCGCTCGGTGCGAAGATGGGTATCGCCTTCCTGATCCAGACTCGATTGCCCTCCTGAGCTTCCTCTTCCAGACAGCGCTTCTCCTGCAGCACCTTATCTAGCAGCGCGTCATCCGAAGTATCCAGCGTGGACAGTTCCTTCTTCTCCAGCGTCTCCATATGACGCAGTCTTCGATACAAGTTCGTCGCGATGTCACTAGCATACCGGATGCGATGCCCCCGATCAACGAGCAGAATGCCATCCTCCTCTCCAAAGGGGGAAAGGGTGTCCAGCCCTTCAAGTTCACCCTGGAGAACCATGGCCTGCAGCCGCTCAAGTGCTTTCCGAAATCTGATCGGCCGGTGGCGATGCCGTTCCTCCTCTATCATCGTCTTCTCGACTGACAAAGCAGCGATCACCCGGCCATCCACACCATATATGGGTCGGGCCTCCTGAATCACGGGGGCACCCTCGGCGAGTACTCCTTGAGTGCCACGAGTCGGACTCCCAGTTTCTAGAGTATCGAAGACCGCGGGCTTCTCCGGAGCGACTATCACTTCGCCACACTCTGTCTCAACGTATATTGGCGGTACCGAATGGGGCTCTGCCTGCGCCACGACCACCGCTCGATCCTCAGCCAGCGGACAGTAGATCAACATGTCTGCGCCGGTGATGTCGGCCAGAATGGGAAGATCCCCTTCAATTCTGCCCAGTATCTCTATGTCGTCTTCAACTAGGTCAGGGCAGGTGTAGATTACATCATCCATGATCGACTCGTCGCAAGTCTCTCCGCCTGAAAACACCAAGAATGGCCGACAGCATAGCGGGCTGCCGGCCATTCGTTCAAAGTATAGCGCCCATCGCCACCAGAGGGGTCGATTCCCCGCTACGCAACGCTTCGTCTGGTCGGGGCGAGAGGATTTGAACCTCCGACCACTTGTACCCCATACAAGTGCGCTACCTGGCTGCGCTACGCCCCGCCGAATCACCGTTGACTATCCGTATTATAACAGATACCGCCTCTCTTGACAAGCCCTGTCGGTTCTGTGTGACAGACCAAGGCGCCGCACTGTCTGGCACCTGGACCCTTGTTCCCACCGCTATGCCGGGCGCGGGAATAGGTCGTCCAGAGCGACTTCCCGCATTCTCCTGCCGAATACCGTAGAGAAGTCGTGAGCTACCCGCTCACGTACCGCAGCCATATCCACTGGCCTGCCCAACATCTTCTCCATCGAGGTGACTCCCTTGCCCACGAGCCCACAGGGTACTATCAAGTCGAAATGGGAAAGGTCGGGCCTCACGTTGAGAGCAAAGCCGTGATAGGCAATCCAATTCTCGACACGGGCCCCCAGAGCGACGATCTTCTTTTCCTCATCCAACCAGACCCCAATGTTTCCCGCCAAGCGCTTGGCAACAATACCAAACTGGTCCAAGGTCCGAATCACCACTTCTTCCAAGGAATGCATATACCAGCCTACGTCCTGACGGTGGTGTCGCAGGTCTATGATCGGATAGCCCACCAATTGCCCGGGGCCATGGTAGGTCACGCCGCCCCCCCGCTCAACACGACGCACCTGGATGCCATGTTCGGCCAGCCATTGTCGGGAAACCAGTATGTTGCTCTCATTTCCTCGCCGCCCGAGAGTGATCACCGGCGGATGTTGAACGAGGATCAGAGTGTCTGCAATGAGACCGGCCCTTCTGGCCTCAACCAACTCGTGCTGCAACTCAAGAACGCCATCATATGGTTCAAGGCCGAGGTGCAACACATTCAGTAGCTTCTTGGCATTCCCGCCAAACCCATTCATCGTTCCATCAACTGCTCAACCTGTAATCGGGGCCAGCCCTCTCGCGCACTTGCGCGCGGCCAACTATCCTGTGGTCCCTTTGTACCTGGATCACCACCCACCTGGGTAATGTCCTCAACTGAGATTCCCCCAGTGCCCCTGCCTGTGATAGCGCTGGTGAGCAACCAGTCTGATTGTTCCTGGCTGAGTTGCTCTGGCTCACCGTGAAGCAGCCAGACATGACAATAGGCCAAGGGCTCAGGGCGGCATTCCTAGTCATCGCCATGAGAAGCCGCGCCGCACGGTCTTGCTGGATGACCGAGGATTCGCCCAAGGGGCAGCAAAGTCAATCCGTGAAGCGCAATCGTATTAGCGCCCACAGCGTGGGCAGGCCGTCCAAAGGAGTAAGCTTCTTGTCAGTTCGCGGGGAATACCATATCGGCACCTGGTGGATGTCGTACCTCTTCTTCAGGATCTTGGCCGTGATTTCGGCCTCGATGTCGAACCCGTCCGCACGTAGCTCCATGCCAGTTACGAGGTCTGCGGCCAGGAGCTTGTAGCAGGTCTCCATATCCTGCAGATTCGATCCGTAGAGCACATTGGTGAGCATCGTCAGCAAACGGTTGCCCCAACGCATGTGCCACTTCTGCCTCTCCAGGGATCGCACACCGTAAACCACCTTGGCCCTGCCCTCTTGAAGCGGCTCAAGGAGCTTGTGAAAATCTTGAGGATCGTACTCCAGATCAGCATCCTGTATGATCACTGCGTCTCCTGTGGCCGCTGCCAGCGCCGTCCTGATGGCCGCGCCCTTTCCACGATTCTGGTCGTGCCTGATCACGACAAGACCCGGCTGCCTCAGGGCGGAGAGTATCTGAGGCGTTCTGTCGGTAGAACAATCGTCCACCACGATGATCTCCTTTTCCAAATCGATCTCCGCCACGCGCTTGATCACCTCTTCGACCGTGGCCTCCTCGTTGTAGGCAGGAATCAACACCGAGAGTCTCATCCGACCTCTCTCAACAGATGGCGTCGACACGGTACTGCACCTCTCCGGCGTATTATAGTCCAACTCGACGCCCTGAACAAAGTGACAGTTCTCATCGCATCAGTCTTCGGGTTGCCCAAACGGTCTTCAGCCCATATAATACCCAAGCGTTGCCGACGCTCATGTCGTTGCCACGGCGAAGCAAGTGTCAACCGATTACGCGTTGAGAGGTTCAAAGAGAGAAGCGAGAAATGCTGGAACAAGCTCAGGCCTTGAAAGACACTCTGATAGATCTGCGTCGTGCGATTCATCAACACCCGGAGCTCGGATTCCGTGAAACCGAGACGGCCCGACTCGTGGCACAGACCTTGACATCTCTTGGCATCAAAGTTGATACCGAAGTAGGCAAAAAAGGGGTGGTGGGTCATCTGGGCGAACAAGGCCCAACAGTTGCTATCCGTGCAGACATGGATGCCTTGCCCATCCAAGAGAAGAACGACTCGCCGTACGTTTCTCAAGTTCCGGGTGTAATGCACGCCTGTGGCCATGACGCCCACACAGCGATGGCTCTGGGCGCCGCCATGCTCCTCTCCGGAGCGGAATTGCGCGGTCAAGTGCGCTTCCTCTTCCAACCATCGGAAGAAGCTTCCGATGAAGAGGGAAAAAGTGGCGCAGTGCGCATGGTCGATGACGGAGCCATGGAGGATGTGGATGCGATCCTCGCGCTCCACGTGGAACCCAGATTGGAGACGGGGCAGATGAAGGTGGCTGGCGGGCCCATCTGTGCTGCGTCTGACTCATTCAAGGCCACAATTGTTGGGACAGGGTGTCACGGCGCGTATCCGCACTTAGGTATCGATCCTATCTTCATCAGCGCCCAGGTGATTAGCGGTATCCAGGGTATCGTTTCTCGTCATCTCGATCCGACTAAGCCGGCTGTTGTCACTGTCGGCTCCATTCACGGAGGCTCAACAAGCAACGTGATTCCCTCCGAAGTGCACCTCAGAGGCACTATCCGCAGCCTGGATGAAGAGCTGCGCCGGAAGATGTGGGTCGAATTACGAGCGGCGTTTGAGGTGTCGAGAGCGCTGGGCGGCGACTTCAAACTGGAGATCGATGAGGGGTATCCGGTTCTAGCCAACGACGAAGAGATGGCCGAACTCATCCGTCAAGTGGCTACCGACCTCTTGGGAATAGACAATGTACATATCGAAGAACCTGAGATGGGGGCGGAGGACTTCAGCATTCTGGTGAGCGAGGCACCAGGCGCGTCGTTCTCTCTGGGTGTGGGGTACAAGGAGAGCGAGAAAACGCTTCGGCTTCATAGCCCAGATTTTGACATCGATGAGAAGGCTCTGCCCGTCGGAGCTGCCATACTGGCGGAGACAGCACGACGGTACCTCATGGAGGCGAGCACATGAGGGCAACGACGACCTGCATCCCCTGCTACCTCAAGCAAGCACTCTCAGCTGCGCGAGAGGTAACCGACGACCCCGCGACACAACGACGTGTGCTGAATGAGGTGGCGCTGTTGCTGCCCGATCTGACTCTGGAAGCCACGCCCGCATACAACTCCACCAATGTCCTCTGGAGAGTGCACGAAGCCCTAGACTGTGCTGATCCCTTTGCTTCCAAGAAGCGTCACTACAACGAACTGGCGTTAGGCATGTATCCCGATCTCAAAGCCCTGGTTCAGAATTCAGTGGACCGCCTGCCCACCGCAGTGAAGGTGGCGGCGGCGGGGAACATCATCGACCTGGGAATTCTGGACAGGCAGGATGTTGATCTGGAAGTCATGTTGAAAGACGTTCTCACTCGGGGCCTATCCGTTGATGAGACAGAGCTTCTTGTAGACGGGCTGAGAAGCGCCAGACGGGTGTTGTATCTCGCCGACAACGCAGGAGAGACCGTCTTCGACCGGGTGTTGATCGAGGAGTTAGTGCAAACAGGAGTTGATGTAGTAGTAGCCGTCAAAGGGGCCCCTATACTGAATGATGCGACCATGGAAGACGCCCTCGCAGTGGACATGAACACCGTAACTCGTGTGATCAGTAACGGGTCACCGATGATAGGCACCGACTTGAAGACCTGTTCCCCAGAATTC
>JAUWYD010000011.1 GCA_030616025.1 Chloroflexota bacterium | reverse complement strand
CATGGTGGCAAAGTTGGCCTTCAACCCCTTCTGAGTTGGGAACTCCGTGAAGCCCTCCTCGACGAACGAGCGGGTGAGCTGTACCTCCCTCTCGCCTCTGATGTTGTAGAAGATGACGTAGTCTCCGTCCTGTATCCTGCCTACGAGCCTCCCCTCCTCATCTACAAGCATCAGGGGTTCCAGCGGCTCGTCCTCCTCGCCCCGGGCGTAGGCCTCCCTCACCGCTTCGGCCATGACGTACTGTGACATTGCAGGTCCGTTGTGTCTCATGCGATCATCCACCGAGCTTGTCCAGAAGAACTCGTACCAAGGGGCCTCATGGTGGTCATTTCTCTACTGAGTTGTATGAGGGCGCGATCGCCAAAGAGCTTCAACATGCCCTGACTCGCTGCGGACTATTGCCAGTGTCACTCGTTTGCGCAAGATTGCAGCCCAGTGGACAAGTGTATGACAGGTAGCTGGGGTCCTTCCCCGAGAACCTAGGGCCCGACGGAGAGCACTGGACTGAAATGCCGTGCCTAGAAGGCACAAACAGACTGAAAGCCGGTCCTTCAACACGTTTCCAGTATACTTCTCATTTGCACAGCATCGCGTTCCGAGCTTGACGCCGTTGTGTTATCTCGGTAGATCAGGCTTGTCCACGCCCAGGTACATGGCCGCTGTGGGAAAGCCTTGGCGCCAGTGCTCCGCCAGCAATGTCCTGAAGACTTTCGGATAGACGGGGTAGTTCTGCAACTCATTTAACTCGAAGAAACGGGCATCGAAGATCTGTTGCTGTCCTTCGTCCAGCTCTGGGTCACTGCCCACTGTTAGTCTCCCGCCCTTGACCTTTCCCAGGAAGTACAGCTCCAGACAGTAGGATTTCTCCCAGACCCATTCGAGCCAGTACACCGGCCCCTCGGTCTCCACATCGAGCCCCGCTTCCTCTTTCACCTCGCGTACTGCTGCCTCCATGGCTGGCTCCGCCCGGTTCACCAATCCTCCCGGCGCCATCCACCAGACTCTGCCGGTCTTGGGGGAACGATGTCCCACCAGCAGCACTTGTTCGTCCTGAAAGACGAGCGTGCGGACAGCGACGAGTTTCCGGTCTGTTTCCTGTTGCATCCCTTGACCTTTGCCTGCCCTTGTGCGGTCGGATTATATCATCTCCTTTGTTGGATGTACAGATGATTCTCTTGGTGGCGCCAAATATATGATAGAGCCTGCCTCAAGTTCTGACCGGGATGGGCAAGGGTTTGGGCCGACGTCGTTGCCCGTTTGAGTGCATTGGTGTACAATCCGTTGGCGACGCGCAATCGGTGCTTGGCGAGGAGCAGGTGTTGGCAGACTTTCACTACGGCGGTCAAGCGGTGATCGAGGGTGTGATGATGCGGGGTCAGAAGAGCGTGACCGTTGCGGTGCGTGACCCCTCAGGCAAGATAGTGCTTCATTCTGAGCCGCTTACTGGCGCAATCTACGACAGCGTGTGGCGGAAGATGCCTTTCGTGCGCGGGCTACTGGTCCTCTGGGACACCCTGGTTCTGGGCACCCGCACTCTCATGTATTCTGCCAACGTGGCCTTGTCCGAGGACGAGGTGGAGCTTACGACTCCTGCAATCCTGGCCACCCTGCTTTTCTCTCTCCTCTTTGGTGTTACGCTTTTCTTTGTGTTGCCTCTTGTTCTGGTGGGATTCCTGGATCGCTTCATCTCTTCGGGCTTCGTCAGTAACCTGCTCGAAGGACTGATTCGGCTATTCATACTCCTGCTGTATCTGTCGTTGATTGGCCTGGTGCCCGACATCAGCCGTGTCTTCGCCTACCACGGTGCAGAGCACAAGACGATCAGTGCCTTCGAGAGCGGAGTTCCTCTGGACACAAGAGGTGTAGGCACCTTCAGCACCGCCCACGCCCGCTGCGGGACAGGCTTTCTACTGATCGTCGTACTGCTTTCCGTCCTGATCTTTGTGTTCTTGGGTCGCCCCCCCATGATATGGCGGATCATCTCTCGCGTCCTCCTTATTCCTGTGATTGCTGGCATCTCTTACGAATTCGTCAGATTCACTGCCAACCACAGGAGCAATCCTCTGGTCAAGGCTTTCATCCTACCGAGCATGGCGCTGCAAACTCTGACCACTCGAGAGCCCGATGAGTCAATGCTGGAAGTTGCCATTGCCGCATTGAACCCGGTTCTCGCCGCTGATGGCGTGCTTGAGGGGGAGGATTAGCGCGGTCCTCGCTTTACTCCACTCTGCGAATGTGGTAAAATAGCCCTGTCAGGAGAGCACTTGAAGGAGACGCCGTATGGCCAGAAGGAAAGCCGAAGATGTGAAAGGAAAGGCGGCCTCCTACAATGTTGAGGGCCTAGAGTGCTATGAGAAGTGGGAGGTAGAAGACGCCATCAAGCGTTTCAAGGAGGCCGCGCGACTGGCGCCCGACGACCCTGAATACCACCTCAACTTGGCGCGGGCCCGGGCCCGGTTTGGTCAGTGGGAGGAAGCCCTTACCTCGCTGCGGGATTTCCTCGACCTGGAGCCTGACACCAGGCTCCGGCAGCGGTTTCGTGCGCTCTTCGAGCTAGGCATGGACCCGGTGGAATCCACCCTTACGCGCGTCATGACGAATCAGGGGATGTCACTAGAGGAGATCAGCGCGGCGATGCAGATGTGGTGGGAATTCCGCATCGCAGCTGGGCGTCGTACCCTGCCCATGCGCAAGCCCGAGGCCTGGGGTGCCGCCCTGGACTACACGGTTCGCAAGTTGAACTTCCGGCAGGTCACGCAGAACGAGATGGCAAGACTGTACGACATTAGCGAGAGTGCCTTGCGAACTCGCTATCAAGATCTGGTCGAAACTCTGGACATCATGCCATGTGACTACCGGTACTTCCGTGGTGAGAAGAACCCACTGGACATGCTTGTACAGGCAGCAATAATGCTGGATCAGTTGGAGAAGCAATTCAAGGAAACCTGACGACGAATCAGCAGTCTCATCGACGTTGAAGATTGCTTACTGCTCCTGGGCTGTTGGAAAGAGGGTCTTTCGAAGGACTCGAGGAACCTTTGATCCGGTGTCGCACAAGGGTACCTTTGTCGTCTGCATCAGATGACGGCGATAGATTCTCCCAACGGCCTTAGTTGTCTGGAGAAGATGGAGGAGAGATATGGCTCGTCTTCACGAGTATCAAGGTAAGGAGCTACTGAAGAAACGGAAAGTGCCCGTTCCCAAGGGCTCGGTGGCCTCAAGTCCGGACGAAGCGCGGCGAATCGCTGAGGAGATAGGGGATGAGGTCATGGTCAAGGCCCAGGCCTGGGTCACCGGTCGTGCAGGCATGGGGGGCATCAAGAGGGCGGCCGACCCTGAGGAGGCAGAGGCGATAGCCCAGCAGATGCTCGGCATGGCTGTCAAGGGTTTCACCGTCGAGCGGGTGCTGGTTGAGGAACAGCTGGACATCGAGCGAGAGTTCTATGCCGGAGTGATCATAGACGACCGCGCGCGAGCGCCCGTCGTCATCTTCAGCAGCACGGGTGGAACGGGCATCGAGGAGATTGCCCGTGAGCACCCGGACAAGGTGGCTCGCGTTGAGGTGGACATCGTCAAGGGGCTACAAGATTATCAGGCACGCGACCTGGTACGCAGAGTTGGAATACGCGGCAGGCTGCTCCGGGATCTGGGAGGGCTAATCAAGAGCCTATATGACGTGGCACGCACCTATGAGGCTCGTGCTGCAGAAATCAACCCGCTTGTTGTTACCACGGATGGCAAACTGTACGCCGCCGACTGTCGCATCACTGTGGACGACTATGCTGTCTTTCGTCACCCTGATCTGGGCATTGAGATCGCTCGCGAGTTCGACCGTCCCCCGACCGAGTTGGAGAAGATCGCCTATCAGGTCGAGGCAAAGGACTATCGGGGCACGTTCTATTTCATTCAGATGGCTGACGACTTCGAAAAGGGAGAAGGATACATCGGGTTCCATGGTGCTGGTGGCGGAGGCGCCATGATGTCTATGGATGCGCTGCTGAGTCGCGACTACAAACTGGCTACCTACGTGGACACCAGCGGAAACCCGCCAGCGTCCAAGGTGTATCGTGCGGCGAGAGTAGTTCTTTCATTGCCAGGCATAGATGGTTATTTCGCCTCTGGGTCCGGAGTCGCCAGCCAGGAACAGTTCCATTCGGCGCGCGGCTTCGTCAAGGCCTTCTTGGAGGAACGACTGTCTATTCCGGCCGTTATCCGATTGGGGGGCAATATGGAGGAGAAGGCCATCGAGATCCTAGAGCGGGCCGCTCCAGAAATCCCCGCTCCCCTGGAGGCCTACGGAAAAGACGACACGGCTGACTTCTGTGCCGAGCGTCTGGACAATTTGATCAAGGAAGACAAGATCAACGATTTGCCGATGCCGGCTCCGCGACCCGACTCAAGAGAGCCATACACCTTCGAAAGCCCGACGGGGACGGTCACCTATGACCACGCGATTTGCGACACCTGCGAGAGCAAGGTTTGCGTGGAGACGTGCGTGCGTCAGATTCTCAAGCTAGAGGACGGGCGGCCGATGCTCGATGTCAGTCGCGAGGACGCCAAGAGAGGGCGATGTATAGAGTGCTTGGCATGCGAGGTGGAATGCCACTTCGAAGGCAAAGGAGGCGGATTCGTGGATCTTCCGATCCCCGGTCTAGAGGAGTACCGCAAGGGTTTGCTGAAGCAGTAGACAGGAAGGCCGTCGCTCTAGTCTTCTCAGATCTATCAGCAAGCGGAAGGGGTTGAATGCCATGTCCATTCTCATTGATGAACAGAAACGTGTTCTGGTGCAGGGTATGACCGGTCGAGAGGGACGGGCCAGGACTGTCTTGATGAAGGAGTATGGCACAAATGTGGTGGCAGGCTGCACGCCCGGCCGTGGCGGGGAGGAGGTTGAGGGGATTCCTGTCTTCGACACCGTGATGGAGGCAAGGGAGGAGGCGGGACCGCTGGACGTCAGCGTGCTGTTCATTCCCGCACCACTGGTGAAGAGCGCAGCTCTGGAGGCCATTGACGCGGGTATCGAGCTACTAGTGATCATCCCTGACCGGGTGCCGATCTACGACGTCCTGGTGATCGCCGAGGCGGCGCAGGAGGCCGGTGCCAGATTCGTGGGGCCCAATACCCTGGGAGTGCTGAGCCCGGACAAGGCGGTATTGGGCATGATTGGAGGGCGTGCGGCCTCGGCCCGATCCTGGTTCTTCCCAGGTCCGGTAGGCGTCACCTCCCGCAGTGGTGGTATCACCTCAGCCATGGCTTATTATCTGGCCCAAGAAGGCATCGGTGCGACGACGCTGATACACGTGGGCGGCGATGCCGTCGTTGGCCTTCCTCATCCCGAGGTCGTCAAGCTCTTCGAGGCCGATCCCGATACGAAGGCGGTGGTGATGTTCGGCGAGATCGGGACCTCTCAGGAGGAGCAGGTTGCGGACCTGATAGAGGCTGGTCAGTTCACCAAGCCCCTGGTGGCTTTCGTTGGGGGCAAGGCGGCCAAATCGGGGACTCGGTTCTCCCACGCCGGAGCCATCATCGAAGGTGGGCGCGGCACCCATGAAGGTAAGGTGCAGCGCTTGCGAGAGGTCGGGGCTGTAGTGGTGGATTCCTTTGGCGACATTCCCAAAGCGACCAAGGAGGTGCTAGAGAAGCTGGGCTCGTGAACTGTAGGACAAGTTGCCAACTTGTCCTACGGTCCCATGCGTGTCATCGAGGAGGTATACGAACGTGGCTGAAGAAAAGTGGAAGACAGCGATCACTAAAATCGAGCCTAACAAGATCGCCATGAAGGGGTATCGGGTTGAGGAATTGATGGGCCAAGTACCCTTCGCGCACGTCGTTTTCTTGCTTCTGAAGGGAGAGTTGCCCTCAAGAGAACAGGGCATGCTGATGGATGCAATGCTGGTGTCTAGCGTCGATCACGGGGCTACTCCACCGTCCGCCCTAGCGGCACGTACCGTGGCCTCTGGTGGCGCGGCGCTCACCGCGGCTATTGCCGCAGGCATAAGTGCCATCAACCGGTACCACGGAGGAGCCATCGAGGGATGTATGCGCGTACTGATCGAAGCCGTGCAGCGGAAGCAGGCCAGCGACAAGGATGGGCCAACCGTCGCGGGTGAGATGGTTGACGAGTATCGGTCCGCCAAGAGGCGCATCCCTGGCTACGGTCATCGCGTGCATACCGAGGATCCGCGTAGTGTGAGGCTTTTTGCGCTGGCGGAAGAGTTAGGAATCGCTGGGGAGTACGTGCAGATGGCCCATGCAATACGCGCTGCGATGAAGGAGAACCTTGGCCGGGACCTGCCGATGAATGTGGATGGGGCCATAGCTACCATACTTTGTGAGATGGACTTTCCTCCCGAGATGAGCAATGGCATCTTCGCTATTAGCCGCAGCGGTGGCCTTGTAGCGCACGTCCACGAGGAGCAGACCCGCATGCGTCCCATGCGTCGCATAGACCCGGCAGCTCATGAGTACGATGGTCCAGCGGAGAGGAAGGTGGGATGATAGATGTCTCAAGATCTGTTGAAGTTGCTCCCTGAATTCAATCTGATCGAAGACTCTGACTTGCGGCAGAAGTGCATCAAGACTTGGGAAGAGGGGATGAGACAAGGGGGCTGGAGCGCAGCCAATCTGACCCGGATGCCTTTCACCCTGCTGATTCCCGATTGCCCGGCCAGCTTCGTCGAGCATACGCGGGCGGTCACTCTAACCTGCGTCCGTATAGCGGATGTCTTTGAACAGATCTACGGTGATAGGAACCCCGTCAACCGTGACTGTCTTGTCGCCGGGGCGCTGATTCATGATGTCGGCAAACTGCTCGAGTACACCACAGAGGATGGCAAGACAGTGAAGAGCGAATTCGGTACAAAGCTCCGACACCCTTTCAGCGGAGTGGCACTAGCCGCGCAGCAGGGCGTTCCGCCCGACGTGTTGCACATGATCGCAGCTCATGCCAAAGAAGGTGATCTCGTGCAGCGGAGCAGAGAGGCCATAATCCTGCATCATGCCGACTTCACCAGTTTTGAAACGCTGAAAGGGGGGTAGGCTCGTCGGCAATCTGAGAGCTTCGTCGAGGCAAGTGCGCTTTCTGCCCGACGGCAACGAGAGGATGGTATCGAATGCCCGGTAAGACTATCATTGAGAAGATCTTGAGTGTGCACTCCGGCGAAGATGCCTGGGCTGGAGATAGGGTGTGGGCTGACCTTGATCTGGCCGTGGTGCGGGATTTCGGCGGGCCCAATGTGGTCTTGGAGTACGAGAAGCAGATGGACGGCGAGCCTGTCTGGGACCCGCACAAGATTGCGATGACCTTCGACTACCAGGCCCCAGCGAAGGTCGTCCAGGTAGCGAACAACCAGCGCATCTGTCGGGAGTTTGCGGCCAAGCACGGCATTCCCCACGTTTTCGATGTCAACTGTGGCGTCGGGCAACACGTGCTCCTGGAGCAAGGGATGATACTGCCCGGGAGTGTGGTCATCGGTACCGACAGTCACATGAACCTTCTCGGCGCCGTAGGATCCTTTTCCTCCGGCATGGGTACGACCGACGTGGCCGCGGCCTGGGCCACGGGGCGACTGTGGTTCAGGGTCCCGGAGAGCATCAAGATTACCTTCAAGGGTAGCTATGACTACCCAGCATCGGCCAAGGATCTGACACTGTTTCTGTTGTCCAAGATAGATACGACCAAGACTATCTACAAGGCGCTGGAGTTCTATGGCGAGCCGATTGATGGCCTCTCGCTGGCCGGTCGGCTCACCTTGGCCAGCATGGTGACGGAGATGGAGGGCAAGATAGGTCTGATCATTCCTGATGAGGACATTCTCTCCTGGATTGGAGAGCGCTCCGGAAGGAAGGTGGATGCGGTGCTTCCCGATAGAGACGCCTCGTACTGGGAAGAGAGGGAGTTCGACATTGGTGGTTTGGAACCTCTCATAGCCTGTCCCGACAGACCGGACAACGTCAAGCCCGTGCGTGAGGTAGCGGGCACGCACGTGGATCAGGTGTTTGTGGGTTCCTGCACCAACGGTCGTTTCGAAGATCTACGAGTTGCAGCCGAAGTTCTGAAGAGAATGGGCGGGAAGATTGCGCCCCAAGTGCGCATGATTGTCACGCCAGCGACGACCGAGGTCGCAGTGGAGGCGGTTGAGGCGGGATTGTATGAGACGTTCATCAAGGCTGGCGCCATGGTCACCAATCAGGGTTGCTCCCTTTGCACTATCGGTCACCATGGCGTTCTCGCCGAAGGTGATGTCCTTGTTAGCACTGGCAACCGCAACTTCCGAGGCAAACTTGGAAAGGGGAGTGAGGCCTATCTAGCCAGCCCTGCCGTGGCAGCAGCAACCGCAGTGAAGGGCGAGATTGCCTTGCCTGAGTGAGCCGATTGAACCTGATGGAGACGAAGAGAGATGACCGACAGTTTTGTGTTCAAGGGACGAGCCTGGGTGGTAGGTGACGACATTGATACCGATATGATCTATCACGGGAGCTACCTTCCATTGACCGATCCCCAGGAGATGGCCAAGCACGCCCTGGAGTATGTGCCGGGCATGGAGGACTTCACTGACAGAGTTCAGCCAGGGGACATCCTCGTCGCGGGCAGGAATTTCGGGAGCGGATCATCTCGCGAGCATGCCGTGATCACTCTTCAGTATAACGACGTGGCGGCCATCGTCGCCGAGAGCTTCTCGCGCATTTTCTACCGCAACGCCGTCAATCTCGGGTTTCCTATCCTGGAGGTAGCAGGCGTCACACGGGCGGTCGAGACCGGCGATGAGCTAGAGGTCGATGCCAATACCGGCCGTATCTGCAATCTGACCAAAGGCACGGAGGTGCAGGGTACGCCACTATCAGGTCTGGAGAAGGAGATCATGACGTCCGGAGGGCTGTTCAATTTCCTGAAGAAGGACATGCAAACCGCGGAGTGAATCATGGGTCAGACTTTTGCGCAGAAGGTGCTGGCCCGAAAGGCCGGACTGAGAGAGGTGGAGCCGGGCCAGATTGTGACCGTGCAGCCAGACAAGCTCCTGACTCACGACAACACTGCAGCCATCGCCAGGATATTCCGCGAAATCGGTGTGGAGAAGGTAGCCAGGCCCGAGATCAGTGTCATCGTCCTTGATCATGTCGTCCCAGCGGCGACGGAAGGGCATGCTCGGAACCATCAGCAGATTCGCGAGTTCGTCAGAGAGCAAGGCATTGCCAGCTTCTACGATGTGGGAGAGGGGATCTGTCACCAGGTTCTGCCGGAGAAAGGCCATGCCTTGCCTGGTTACCTCATCGTGGGCAGCGACTCTCACACTCCCACCCACGGCGCTTTTGGTGCCTTCGCTGCTGGTATCGGTCGCACAGAGGCCGCTGCGGTGATGGCGACGGGAGAAATCTGGCTGATGGTGCCACACACCTTCCGCATCAGCATCGAGGGGCAACTCCAGAAAGAGGTATATGCCAAGGACATCATTCTATACATCATCGGGGAGTTGGGGGCTGACGGTGCCGACTACCGGGCGGTTGAGTTCACAGGTCCGGTGGTGGGGGAGCTGACGGTGGCTAGCCGTATGGTTCTCTGCAACATGGTGGCTGAGATGGGCGCCAAGATCGGAGTCGCCGAGCCTGATGACAAGACTCGAGCCTGGCTGAATGGCAGAAGCGTCGCCGGTTTTCAGGAGGTCTTCGCGGATCCTGATGCCTCCTACGAGCGGGTTATTGAGTATGATGTCAGCGGCCTGCTTCCCCAGGTGGCGAAGCCCCACACCGTGGACAACGTGGTCCCAGTGACGGAGGTGCTCGGCACCAGAATAGACCAGGCGTTCATAGGCACGTGTACCAATGGCCGCTTGGAGGATTTCCGAGTGGCTGCTCAAATCCTTGGTGGTGGGAATATCGCTCCGAATACCAGGCTGCTGATCCTTCCCGCCAGCAGGGAGGTACTGTTGGCCGCTGTCGCAGAGGGGACATTGACTGAGCTCATCACGGCGGGAGCCGTAGTACTGAACCCTGGCTGTGGACCCTGTCTCGGTGCCCACCAGGGCGTCATGGCCCCGGGTGAAGTGACCATTTCCACCGCAAACAGGAACTTCAAGGGGCGTATGGGTTGTAAGGAAGCACAGGTTTACCTGGCTAGCCCTGCCACTGTGGCCGCGTCCGCCCGCGCTGGTGAGATTGTGGATCCAAGGGAGTTCCTTTGATCTGTCGAGAAAGGCGTAGAGATGTGGGAGAGTGTGCACACTGGCCGTGTGTGGAAGTACGGGGATGACGTCAACACCGACGTCATCTACCCCGGCAAATACACCTACAGCGACTTGTCACCCGAGGAGATGGCTGAGCATGCCTTGGAGGACCTCGATCCTGAGTTCGCCAGTAGTGTCGAGCCAGGAGACATCATCGTCGCAGGCACCAACTTCGGCTGCGGCAGTTCCCGGGAGCAGGCGGTAACCTGTTTGAAATACGCGGGGGTGGGCGTCCTCATTGCGAAGTCTTTTGCCCGCATCTACTTCAGGAATGCCGTCAACCAAGGCCTCCCCATTGTGCAATGTGCCGCGGTCGAGGGTGTTGAATCCGGTGAGGAGGTGGCCGTGGACTTCTCCGCAGGAAAGGTTATGACCCCTCGGGGCGAGTATTCCTTTCCGCCCCTGTCCTCCTTCGTGATGGGAATTCTGCAGGACGGAGGGCTCATCCCCCACGTCCGCAGGAAGATGGGTATAGAATAATCGAAGCTTCTCTGGAAAGGGGTGAATGTGACCGTGGCTAAGTACAGGATCGCCTGGCTACCGGGCGACGGCATTGGCAAGGACGTGATGGACGCCGCTCGCATTGTGCTGGATGCGCTCGAGTTGGATGCAGAGTACGTCCCTGGTGAGGTTGGTTGGGAGTTCTGGTGCACTGAGGGAGACGCGCTGCCCGACCGCACCGTGGAGCTTCTGAAGAGCACCGATTGCTGTCTCTTCGGGGCGATCACCTCCAAGCCGAAACAGGAGGCTGAGCGCGAGCTGGCACCCGAACTGCAGGGAAAGGGGCTGGTCTACTTCAGTCCCATCGTTCGCATTCGCCAGCTGCTCGATCTGCACACTAACATGCGCCCGTGCAAGGCCTACGCAGGCAACCCTCTCAACTACCGGGATGACATAGACTTGGTGGTCTTCCGCGAGAATACCGAAGGGCTATATAGCGGTGTGGAGTTCTATCCTCTGCCCGACGAAGTCCGAGACGCGTTGCTCAAGAATCATCCCAAGATGGCCCGTTTTGGGCAGGTGCCAGCCGATGAGATTGCTGTCTCTTGCCGCATCTTCACGCAGCATGGGTGTCGTCGCATTGTCCGCCAGGCCTTTGAATACGCGAAGCAGTTCGGCCGCCCATCGGTGACGGTGGTGGAGAAGCCCAACGTGATTCGCGAAACGAGTGGCATGATGATTCGTGAAGCCCGCGACATCGCGGGGGAGTACGCCGGGATAGAGTTGTGGGAGACTAACGTCGATGCCATGGCTATGTGGCTGGTCAAGAACCCTCAGGACTATTCGGTGCTGGTGGCCTCCAACATGTTCGGTGACATCATCTCGGACTTGTGTGCCCAGATCGTCGGCGGTCTGGGCTTCGCCTCTAGCGCCAACATCGGCGATGACTATGC
>JAUWYD010000142.1 GCA_030616025.1 Chloroflexota bacterium | reverse complement strand
TACAATGTCCCGGTGCTCAATTCCCTTCTGGAGAATCCACACTCGCGGGCCATCTACCTCTTCCCGACCAAGGCCCTCTCCCAGGATCAACTGAACGAACTCCATGGATTGATCACTGCACTGGACGTTGACCTCAAGACCTACACGTACGACGGGGATACTCCTGTCAACGCCAGAAAAGCCATCCGTGCCGCAGGTCACATCGTGATCACCAATCCCGACATGCTGCATGCCGGCATCCTCCCGCACCACACCAAGTGGGTGAAGCTCTTCGAGAATCTCAAGTACGTTGTCATAGATGAGGTTCATCAGTACCGGGGGGTCTTCGGGAGCCACCTGTCCAACGTCATCCGCAGGTTGAAGCGGATTTGCACCTGGTACGGCACCAAACCCATCTTCATCCTCTCCTCGGCCACCATCGCCAATCCGGACGAGTTAGCGAGAAGACTCATTGAGGAAGACGTACTTCTCATCGACAATGATGGCTCGCCCAAGGGGAAGAAACACTTCGTCTTCTACAACCCTCCGGTAGTGAACCAGCAGCTGGGTATTCGGCGCTCGTCGATCCACGAGGCTCGCACGCTGGCCAAGAACTTCCTGCTGAACAATATCCAGACAATCGTCTTCGCCCGCACTCGCAACACCGTGGAGATCCTCCTTTCCTATCTCAAAGAGCATATGAAGACCGACCGCCGGGGCGATGACAGGGTGAGAGGCTATCGTGGGGGGTATCTTCCCAAGCAGCGTAGGGAGATCGAGAGAGGTCTCCGGGAGGGAGAAGTCCGTGGTGTCGTCGCCACCAACGCCCTTGAGTTGGGCATCGACATCGGCCAACTCGATGCCTGTGTGATCACGGGGTATCCGGGCACCATAACCAGCACCTGGCAGCAGGCGGGCCGGGCTGGCAGACGGGCCGATGTCTCCTGCGCCATTCTCGTGGCAAGCTCGGCTCCCCTGGATCAGTATATCATCACCCATCCAGACTACTTCTTCTCCCAATCCCCGGAACATGCCTTGATCAACCCGGACAACCTGCTGATTCTGCTGAATCACATCAAATGCGCAGCCTTCGAACTCCCCTTTGAGGAGGGCGAGCAGTACGGTGGGCAGTCCATCGATCAGATTCTCGAGTTCTTGGCAGAGCAGGGTGTTCTCCACAAGGCCCGCGGTACCTACCACTGGAGCACTGAGTCGTACCCCGCCGATGAGATCAGCCTGCGTACGGCGGCCAGGGACAACGTGGTCATTATCGATACCACGGAGCTTGAGCCGCGGGTCATCGGTGAGGTGGATAGCTTCAGCGCCCCTACTATGGTGCATGAAGAGGCGATCTACATCCACGAAGGAGAGCAGTATCATATTGAGAGGCTCGACTGGGAAGGGAAAAAGGCCTACGCCACACACGTTGACGTCGACTACTACACCGATGCCAATCTGGCGGTACAGGTTAGAGTCATAGACGAGTTCGAATCGGAGCGGTTTGACGTCTGCAGCAAGGCTCACGGGGAGGTCCTCGTCTCCGCACTGCCTACCATCTACAAGAAGATAAAAATGTGGACCCACGAGAACGTTGGCTGGGGAGATGTTCGGCTCCCGGAGCAAGAGATGCAGACCACGGCCTACTGGCAGAGCTTCCCTGAGACCGTGACCGCTAGGTGGACAGTCGCCGACCTAGAGAGTGGACTCGTAGGCCTCTCCAACGTGCTGGGCAATGTTGCCCCTCTGTTTCTGATGTGCGACCCGCATGACATCGGCGTGAAACCAGAGGTGCGCGCACCCCACACCAGGGAACCTACCATCTTCATCTATGATCGCGTACCCGCAGGAATAGGTTTCGCCGAGAAGCTCTACCGCATTCATGACCAGCTTCTGGACACGGCGGAGCAGTTGGTCACGGATTGTGGCTGCGCCAAAGGGTGCCCCTCATGTGTAGGGCCAGAAGGCGAGATAGGCCCGCACGGCAAGAGGAATACGCTCCGATTGATATCGCAAGCTAGGAACGGTAGATGATTTGGCTCAACCCGAGGGCGCAGCCAGGCCCACTGTCTGTCTTGGAGTGCACTTCGGTTCAGTGAGCATACAGGGAGAAGGATCGGGTGGGGCGAGGCAGAGCGCGAGACCTTCGTCAGCAACTCGAAAGCTTGGGGATCCGGCTGGGCATGACAGGTGCCGCGCGGCCGCTCAGACAGCCTTCCAGGCCCATCGAGGAGCTGGTTCGTGGGAAGGTCGTTGACACAGGACACGGACCCTGTGTTGTTGTTGACCAAGTCTATCCCGCAGGCTACCTTCACGGACACATCGACATTGCCACTGCACTCACCTACGCTCCCGGAACCGTTGCTGGGATCGGTCGCGACCCTGACCTTAGAGCACTGGAACTGAACAGGAGCGCCTTCCTCGATGTGGAGACCACGGGAATCGCGGGAGGGGCCGGGACATATGCCTTTCTGGTTGGGATCGGGTGGTTCGAAGCGGAGGATTTTCGCATCCGTCAGTTCTTCATGCGCGACTACTCCGAGGAACGCGCTCTCATTGCCCTTGTCGAGGAGACGTTAGGGCCCCTCACAGGCATCGTCTCCTTCAACGGGAAGGCCTTCGACGTTCCAGTGCTTGAGAGCCGCTGCATCATGTCCCGGCGGCGCTTCCCCCTTTCCACGGTGCCGCACCTGGATCTACTCTTCACGGCCCGTCGCCTGTGGCGTCAGCGTCTGGAGAGTTGCAGTCTGTCCCACCTAGAGCCCACCATCTTGGGTCTACACCGCCAGGGCGACGTACCGAGCTACCTGGTGCCGCAGATCTACTTCGACTATCTCAGATATGGTCGTGTCGATCCGCTGAGGGGAGTCTTCTACCACAACGCCCAAGACATACTGTCCCTCGTCGCTCTGTTCGCGCTGTCGTGTCGAGTCTTTGAGAATCCGTTCCACAATGAGGTTGAGCACGGAGAGGACCTGTACAGCCTCGGCAGGCTCTACCTCCAGATGGGAATGGGTGAGCGCGCGGAAGCCGCATTACAGGCTGCCCTGGATGCCAACCTTCCCGACGGGCTGACAAAGGCAGCCGTGTTTCATCTCTCCTTCCACTACAAGCGCCAAGATAGATGGAACGAGGCGGTCGCACTCTGGCACCGCGCCATCCGCGAACAGCACGAGAGACTTTACCCTTTCGTCGAACTGGCCAAGTTCTACGAGCACCGGGCGAAGGACTTCGAAAAGGCCGAGGAGCTTGTGCTCAGGGCCGTCGATCTAGTCCAATCCTCCTCTATGAGCCGAGATGCCTGGTGGACCGAGCGACGACTGGCGGAGCTGAAGCACCGGCTGAGGCGTTTGCGACGCAAGAGGGCCAACCGGTAGGGAGTGTTTGCCTGAGGTCTCGACCTCTCGAACCGTGACAGCGAGGAGGCGTCCTAGTGACCCGCCGCGTGGGCGGAACTGGGCGAGTCTGCGCAAGAACCTCCTGCTAGTTCGCAGGCTGGCCGCCGATCCGAGTTCCAAGGGAATGAGGTCTGAGTCTGCGCGAGTAGCTGAAGGTTCTGTTATTCTCCACTTCGTTTGTCAGCAAGTTGGGGGATGCGATCCAGCAAGTGTACCCCGACTTCGACAACGAGAAGCTCAATAGTCTGGTATTCCATGAGACCTTTGAGGCCAAGGAACTCAAGGAACAGATGCGGCATATTACGCACTGCTTGTATGAGACACTGCCCAAGGACTATCCGCAGGCGCTTACGATTCTGACGGAAGTTGCACCATCCTTTCCCAGTTTCGACGGTATGGTCTTCTCCGACTATGTCGGGTGTTATGGGCTGGATGACTGGGAACTGTCCCTGCTAGCGCTGGCCTTTTTGACGAAGTCCATAAGTGCAGAATACGCTATCCGCCCCTTCTTGGCGCAGGATCCACAAAGAGCAATGGAGTACGTTAGCGCTTGGGCAGAGGACGAGAACGAGCACGTACGGCGCCTGGCAAGTGAAGGCTGCCGGCCCAGGCTTCCCTGGGGAATGGCCCTTCCCGCCTTCAAGAAGGATCCAAGTCCTATATTGCCGATACTTGAGAAACTGAAGAACGATGAATCGGAATCCGTCAGGAAGAGCGTCGCCAACAACTTGAATGACATCTCTAAGGACCATCCTGAATTGGTGCTGGACATCTGCGAGCGATGGCATGGGCAGACCAAGAACACCGATTGGATTGTGAAGCACGCTTGCCGCGGCCTGCTGAAAGCGGGGAACAAACGGGCACTCTTGCTTTTTGGCTTCGCCGACCCAAGGCACCTAGGCGTCGAAGACCTGACACTGGACAAAGAAACTCTGTTCATCGGGGAGGAGTTACGCTTCACGTTTCAACTGACAGTAGATACGGACCAGCCTTGCAAAGCCCGGTTGGAGTTCGCAGTGCACTACGTGAAGCCAAGTGGCAGATCATCGAGGAAGGTATTCCAGATCAGGGAAGCCAGCTTTGACCCGGGGAGGCACCTGATCTCCAAGAAACGGTCGTTCGCCGATCAATCGACCCGCAAACACTACTC
>JAUWYD010000346.1 GCA_030616025.1 Chloroflexota bacterium | reverse complement strand
GCGTCCCCTGGCGCCGATGACGGTCTTGTCTACGTCTATGACCACGGCGGTCTCTTCGTCCAGGGCGAGCCCCTGGCTGTCAACGAAACTGAGGAAGTCGCGGAGGGCCGACCAGCGGTTGGCGATGTAGAGGGGTCCCTTGATCTCTACGTGGGCGGCACGGTCCATCTCATCTCGCCCGATGAAGGCCCACCCGGGCCAGTCGCCCGCTGCGCACAGGTTGCGAAACGCCGTGCCGTCGTTCAAGCGAGTGTCGCCCACGTAGATCAGCCGTCTTATCGTGACGCGCGGTAGGTCAAGTTCTCGCGCTTGCCGCAGCATCGCTGCGACCACGGACGCGTATTGGGGGTCGGCCTTGCGCGGTAGGACCTTGCTCCCTAGGTTGAGTTGTTGGCGCAGATCATCGATCGAGGGGAGACGGACGTCCGCCGGGATGAGGTTGCGATAGACGACGAAGTTGCCCAGTATCTTCTGAAGTGAGGTCAGCCCTGCTACCTCATAGGATGTCATCTTGAGTTCCTCTGGGCTCCAATCCAAGCTCGCGGTGCAGGTGGCGCACGGTGTCCGTCAACTGCTCCTCGGGGATGCAGAAAGACACGCTCTGTTCAGTGGCTGCCTGGGCCACAGCGATGATTCGTGCCCCATACTTCCCCAGCGCGGCGAAAGCTTGGGACGCAATGCCGGTCTCACTCCAACCCGGCACGCCCACGACGGAGATGGTGGCCACCCTATCTTTGGTGCCCAGGGTGCAGACATCGCCTAGCCTACGGAACGTCCCAGTGGCGGAATTCTGTCGGCTGACCGGGAGCTTCGACCACTCCTGGTGAGGGCCGTCGCCGAACTCCCGGCACAAGACGTTCAGACAATGGGCCTGATCCTGTTTCCGTACCACCAGGTTCAGGCTCTGCTCCGAGAAGGACTGGGAGAACATCAGCACCTCGAGTCCTGCTTCGCTCAGGCGCTGTAGCCCACGAGCGGCCATTTGCAGAGCCCAGTTGTCGTCCTCACTGCCGATAGCGATGAGGCTCAGTCCGGTCGCCGAGATGATTGGTGGCAGGAGTTCGCGATCTAGACTGGGTGTTTCCGTGATCAGCGTACCGCTGTGGCCAGGATTGAAGCTATTGCGGATGCGTAGCGGAATGCCGTGCTCGATCACTGGGCGGATGGTCTTGGGGTGTAGCACTTCAGCACCGAAGTACGCCAACTCCGTCGCTTCACTGTAGGAGAGTTCGGCTAGCGTCCTGGCCTCTGGAACGATGTTGGGATCGGCGGTGAGGATGCCGTCCACGTCACTCCATAGCCATACCTCATCGGCGTCGAGTCCCGCACCGACGATGGCCGCAGTGTAGTCGCTTCCACCGCGTCCCAAGGTGGTGGTCACCCCGCTCTCTGTGGCACCGATGTAGCCGGTGATCACCGGGACCACACCTCGCTCGAGCAGAGGCTTGATTCGTTGTTGCAACCTCTGGCGCGTCGGTCCCACGAGAGGCACGGCAGCGCCAAAGGTGTCATCGGTGACGATGAGCTGTGTGGCGTTGACGGCTTCGGCTGGCATGCCCCGCTCTCTCAGGATGGCGGCCAGGATGTTAGCCGAGAGCTGCTCACCGAAGGACGCTACTGCGTCGCAGCCCCGTAGCGTCAGCTCCCCGAGCACGGCGATGCTGCGGTAAAGCCGCTCCAACTCGTGCAACTGCTCCTTGATGAGGCCGCCAATCTCCAGCCGTTCTCGACTGTGGGTCAACATGCTCTCCACCACGTCGAGGTGCCTGCTCAGCAGCGTCGCTTTGATCTCGCGATGTGCGCTGTCCTTTCCCTCGGCAGCTGCCCGTGCGCCGGCGATCAAGTCATCGGTCACGCCGCTCATCGCGGAGACGACGACTACCATCCCTCCTGACTTTGCACCGGACTTCTCCGCCAGGGAAGGTTTCTTCGTTTCCTGCTGCTGGATTAGTATATCAGCTACGCTCCCAAAGAGCGGGCCATCTTCCATCGATGTCCCGCCAAACTTGTGTACGATCATCATCTCCTCCCCACGGTGGACTAGATGCCTGCCAGAGCTTGACTCAGGTCGGAGATCAGATCCCCCGCATCTTCGATGCCCACCGCGTACCGTACCAGATTGTCCTT
>JAUWYD010000233.1 GCA_030616025.1 Chloroflexota bacterium | reverse complement strand
GCTCTGCGGGCCTTTCGGCGCGGCCATACTCTTCGTCCGACGCGATCTCCACGACAAACTCGAGCCTGGCCTGGTGGGCTGGCGCAGCGCAGAGCAAGTATGGGACTTTCGAGCTGACCGGCTGGAGTGGGCGCCAAGCGCAAGACGCTTCGAATTCGGTACGATGGCCTATGGTTGTGCCATAGGGCTGGCCACAGCTGCCGAATACCTGCTCGGCATAGGTATTGAGAGAATTCATAGCTACAACCTGGCGCTGGCTGATCACCTCGTGGAGGGGCTTGCCGAACTGGGCGCGCAGTTTGTGTCTCTTCCTGTGGAGAATCAGCAGACTTCGATCGTGACTGTGCGGTTCCCTGGACAGGACCAAGGTCGAGTCGCCCAACGTTTGAATGAAGAGAGCGTAGTGGTCTCGCCGCGCATCGGAGCTCTGCGCTTTTCTCCGCATCTGTACAACACCACCGATGACATAGATCGGGCTCTGAGAACCCTGAAGCGAATACTGTAAGGATCACGTATCCTGAGAAGTAACCGCGTGAACTGACCGCACTAATCGCTGACGTCACATCTGCTGGGAGGAGGCACATGAAGATGATGGTTGTAGGAGAGGCGACCAGCCGTTGCTCGACCCGATGAGTTTGCGACCCTCATCAAGGATGCCTTCGAGGCTGTCAAGGGCAACGAGGAACTAATGGATGTTCATGGCAAGCTTGGCACGGCGGAACTCGTCGGATCCGTAAACGCGTTCCGAGGCTGGCCCACCGCCAACCACCAGGAACGATACTTCGAGAAGGCGGACAAGCTGTGCGGCGAGTTGATCTTCCGAGAGTATGTGACCAGCAGTACCACTTGCCCGCATTGTCCCGTTCGTTGTCGCAAGCATGCAACGATAGATGGTCTCGAGGTCGAGGCGCCTGAGTACGAGTCCGTGTGGGCCTTTGGTCCAGAGAACAGGGTGGATGACTATTCTACCATCACCAAGGCCAACCAACTCTGTAACGAGTACGGGGTGGACACCATATCTGCTGGCAACGTCATCAGCTTCTATAGGGAGTATCTCGGGGGCTTCGACTCCTCCGAGGTCGTGTTGCCTTTGATAGAGAAGATCGCCATGAGGGAGGAAGAAGGAAACCTTCTGGCGGATGGGGTCCGGAAGGCACAAGAGCGCCTGGGCGTGGACTTCGGTATGCACGTCAAGGGCCTTGAGCTATCGGCCTATGACCCAAGAGCATTCATGGGCATGGCCCTTTCGTATTCGACCAACAACCGCGGCGGATGTCACTCCAGGGCCTGGACAGTGAGGCCGGAGATCTATGGCACGGAGTTCTCGGCCGAACAGTTGGCTGGCATGGTGAAGGACCGTCAGGACTCGGGGAGCGTCCGCGACTCCCTCATCATGTGCGTTTTTCTCCATGCCACCCTGGGATACAAAGTCTATGCCCCTGCATTGCGGTACGTCACAGGATTGGACTACACAGTGGCTTCCCTCAAGAGGGCAGGAGAACGCATCTTTCAGCTAGAGAGAATGATGAACGTTGGGCTTGGAGTCTCTTCCAAACAGGACGTCCTTCCCGACCGAATCGTGGCCGGGATGGAAGAGCCGGCCAAGTATTTCGACAGCAAGAGACGATACTATCAGTTGAGAAACTGGAGCGAGGATGGAGCGCCCAACGAGGAGACGCACACGGCTCTGGACTTGCCTCCACTACGATAAAGGAGCGGACGGATGTCACAACAGGATCTCAAAGGCTTGGTGGAGAAGCTGGCGCAGCACGGGGACTTGGTCGAGATCTCGCAGCCCGTCAACCTCAGCCACGGACTGGCCAACGTGGCACACGCCATTGAGGAGCGCTATGGTGTTGCCACACTCTTCCACAATCTCGAAGGACACCAGGATGCGTCCGTCCTGAGCGGCCTGGCTTCTACTTATGGCAGAGTAGCTTTCTCGTTGGGCATTGATTTGCCGGTTCTCAAGAGGAGGCTGGTCGAGGCCCTGAAGGAACCCCACAGGCCCTCTTACCGTAAGGAGGATTTCCTGGATAGGGCCACCGTCTCAGGAGGAGATGTAGATCTCCTAGAAGTGCCCATACCCACACACGCGCCGGGAGACGCCGGGCCCTACATCACCGCCGGCATTGTGGCTGCCCGGGATCCGGAAACCGGCCGCATGAACTACTCCTACCATCGCATGCTGCGACTGGACTCCACCCATCTGAGTATCATGATCAACCCCGGTCGCCATCTGGACGACTATCGGCGGACTACCGAGAAGGAAGGCGCCACCATGGCGGTGGCCATAGTTATCGGCGTCCATCCAGCCATCATGCTGGCGGCGGCCATGCGCTATGCTGGCGATGAACTGGAGATTGCTGGCAGTCTCTTTCACGAACCCATCGAGGCGATACCATGCCTGCTCAGCGACATCCTTGTACCTGCCTTCAGCGAGTACATCCTGGAAGGCCGGATTGATCCCGTCGACCGGGTGGAAGAGGGCCCAATGGGCGAGTTCACTGGACTATACGGCGCCAAATCGCAGGAGTACCTCCTCGAGATCACCAGCATCAGCCGGCGTCGTGATCCCATCTACCAGACGATCCTTCCCGCCGGCAAAGAACACAGAATGCTTGGATCTACCCTGCCACGCGAACCGCTTTTGCTCAACGCCGCGCTACAGATCTCGCCAGAGGTGAAGGACGTGTACATACCTCCCTACGGGAGTGGATTCCTGGCGGTCGTAGTGTTTGATCCGAATTACGAAGGAGAGGCCAAGAACGTTGCCCTGGCCGCTCTCTCAGCGTACTCTACTATCAAGAGCGTCATCGTGGTCAACAGCGACATCAATGTGTACGACCCCGAAGAACTCATTTGGGCCGTCCTCACCCGTGCCAATCTCAACAAGGACCTCTCCATTCTGCCCCACCTCCTGGGACATCCCATGGACCCTACGGCTGTGGAGGGTCTGGTCACCAAGTCAGTCCTCGATGCGACACAGCTGCCGGGCAGGCCCAGCTTCGACAGAGTGATCTATGAGCACCCTGATGACCTCGACAGGTACCTGCCATCACAAGACTGAGCAATAGCGCGCTGTCAAAAGGAAAAGCCGATGCCCGTGGGCATCGGCTTTTCACGTCTCCGCGTGACCCGTTACGTGATGATGCCGCGCACGGTCAGGCCCAGGCGTTCCAGCAGATAGGGTATTGCCCCACCAAGATGAGCCACAATGAACTTGAAGTTCCCGTATTCCTCCATAATACCACTATACACCATCCTTGTAATAGCCATCGTCGTGTCGAAAACGAAACCTATCAGCGGTGCCAACCCGTATTCGTACATTACCTCCACACCCGCCGGAGTCATCGGATGGACAAGCAT
>JAUWYD010000193.1 GCA_030616025.1 Chloroflexota bacterium | reverse complement strand
TTGCCGGGCGGACCCGGTTAACATAGACGTGGCCACGGCCACCGAGATGGGGATTCCCGTGCTCCGTGCGCCAGGTCGGAACGCGCAGGCCGTCGCGGATTTGACGCTGGCTCTGATGCTGATGAGCATGCGGAACATCCCCCAGGCGATGGACATTCTGCGGCGAGAAGGCGGCCCGCAGGGTATGGTCAAGATGGCGATTGCCTTCTTCGAGTTGAAGGGCAACGAGTTGTGGGATAAGACGGTGGGTATCATTGGCCTGGGAGCCGTAGGACGCGAGGTGGCAAAGCGACTCAGGGGTTTCGATACAAGGTTGATAGTCCACGATCCCTATGTTCCAGAAAATGTGGTGGAGGGATGGGGTGCGAGAAGGGTTGACCTGGATAACCTTCTGCTTGAGTCGGACGTGGTGACCGTTCACGCTGCCCTAACGGGGGAGACGAAGGGCATGTTGGGCCGACGAGAGCTGGGTATGATGAAGCCGATCGCTCATTTTATCAATACCGCAAGGGCCGAACTGACGGATGAAGAGGCGCTGTACGAGGTGCTGAAGGAGGGCAAGATCGCTGGAGCGGCCTTGGACGTATTCAGCCAGGAGCCGCTTCCTCCAGACCATCCACTTCTGCAG
Source organism: Chloroflexota bacterium (assembly GCA_030616025.1). GTDB lineage: Bacteria > Chloroflexota > Anaerolineae > UBA7937 > B3-Chlor > B3-Chlor. Next base: position 3,171 of record JAUWYD010000193.1, on the reverse strand, counting down.
CTGCCCAACGTCATTGCTACCCCTCACATCGGCGGCAATACACACGAGATACCTGCTCATCAATCTCGCATCGTGGTGTCCGACCTGGAGCGTCTGTTTCAAGGAGAGGAGCCGCTTCACGCTGCAAACCCGGAGACCCTTCAGCGTTTTCAGTGGCGTCCCTAGCTCCACATCTTTCCCCGCGATCAGCTGCGGCGAATAGCAGTTGCCTGCGACGAATGATACCACAGAGATGGAGGTCGAAGCATGGCGGGTTATGAGTCCGGCGCGGAAATGGGAAAGATAGTCTCCCGCTGGCTGGAGTTGTTGTCGGCAGATGAGGACGTCAAGGAGGGCTTCAAGGGATACGACGTGTCGGTGGAGTTTGAGGTAGAGGATTTGGACCTTTTCTTCTACACACATTTCCACGATGGTGAGTTCACAGGCGGACTGGGCGAATTCCCAGGAGAGGCCATGGTTGAATTGTGCATGTCCAGCGAGATCTTCGACGGGATGTTCAGTGGTGAGCTAGATTCGACGTCTGCGGCGATGTCCGGGGAACTGGCGTTCTCTGGCGATGTGTCGGCGGCCATAGGGCTGCAGAGCTTGCAAGACGATTTGAACCGCGTCTATCTGGTAGCTCGAGGAGAGTCTGCGTAAGTGGCCACTGAAGGCTATCTGCTGACCTGGGATGCCGGGAGCGGCAGTTGGCGGTGTTTGATTGTGGATACCCAAGGTCGCCAGGTGCGCATTAGCCGGCGTAATGGGCGGTTTGCTCGTGAAGAGGCCTTGCCTTCAAGCCTGATATTTCATCCTCAGGAGATGTGGCGCACGTTTGGGGAGTTGACCAGGGAGGCTCTGACGAACCTACCTTCCGGCGAGGTTCTTGCCCTGAGCACCACGAGCTTCCGCGATGGCATAGTCTTCCTGGATGATGATGGGGAAGTGCTCTACGGTGGCACCAACCGGGATGCTCGTTCCGTCGCGCAGGGTTTCGAGATGGCTCAAAGATACGGGGAGACGATCTATGCATTAGCAGGGCGCTGGCCGCTGGGGATTGACGGGGCGGCGCATCTGCTCTGGATGCGTGAGTTCAGGCCCGCGGTGTACAAGCGCATTGCCAGGGTGCTGATGGTGAGCGACTGGTTGGTGTATCGGTTGTGCGGTTCGTATTCGTCGGAGGCAACCGGCGCTTCGTCATCTCTGCTATTCGACATAACAGAGAGGGAGTGGTCCCCTGAGATCGCCGAGCTTTTGGAGCTATCCCCTGACGTCTTTCCGCCACTCTACTCCCCCGGCCAAGTTGCTGATGGACTTTGCCATGAGGCTGCTGAGGTCCTGGGCGTGCCTGAGGGAACTCCTGTGGTGGTGGGGCTTGCTGATAGCCAGGCGGCGTGTCTGGCGTGCGGCGCTGTGAATGATGGCGACACAGTGGCAATCGCTGGCACGACCATGCCACTACAAATGACCTTGTCGGAACCTTTGCTGGACGCCAGACACCGGACGTGGACCGGAGCCCATGCTCTAGCCGATCTCTGGAGCCTGGAATCAAGTGCCGGTCTGGCGGGAATAGCGTATCAGTGGTTGTGGCAGGCATTCGGAGGCGACGAGACCGAGGAGCAGGCCTACGTGTCGCTGTGTGCCGAGGCGGAAAAGGAGCCGCCTGGGTCAGCGATGGCTGTCATGGGTCCTTGGATAGCAGACCACGGTCGCCTGGAGTTCCCGTCGCAGGTGGGCTTTCTGGCGCCCTTCCCCATGATGCTAGCACCGCCGTTGTCGAGGCCAAAGATGGCCCGCGCGATTCTGGAGAACATCGCGTTCGCAGTGCTGGGCAATCTTGCCCAATTGGAGGAGATCTCAGGCAGAAGGACGGAGTCCCTCACTATCTGCGGGGGGCTGACCAGAGCTGGACTCTTCAATCAGATCGTGGCCGACGTCTGTCAGATACCTGTGCGGGTGCCAGCCGTCAAGGAGTCTTCAGGGTTGGGAGCGGCGATGTGCGCTGCGGTAGGCGCTGGTATCTACAAGGATCTGGTGTCCGCGGCGGAGCATATGGCCGGTCCGGTGGAGGTCGTGGAACCTGACCCCACCATGCGGAGTAGGTATCGAACTCTATACAGGCGATGGCTGAAGACATATCAGAAGCTAATGGGGCGCTAGGGTCGAGTTGACGAAAGCGATCCTGGAGATGCTGGCGGGAAGCTGAGGCCGCTGCAAAGAGGAGGCTCTTTCATGGTTCAAGATATTGAGAATCAGATGATCTCGATCGTCGACGAACTGTATGATGCGGGTTTGATCACTCCGAAAGGGGGCAATGTCAGCGCCCGCATCCCCGAGAGCGACGAACTTTGGATCACACCCACGCAGCTCTACAAGGGCGGTTTGACGCAGAAGACGCTGATCAGGGTTAGCTTGCAGGGCAAGAAGCTGGAGGGGCGGGACCAACCCTCGGTGGAGTTACCAATGCACTTGCTGATCTATCGCACCAGGCAGGACGTGGACGCTGTGATCCATACCCACGCACCAATGGCGACTATGGTGGGACTATTCGAAGAGCCCATACCGCCGCTGACGATCGAGACGATCGCTCTAGCCGGGGCTCCGGTGGTGCCCTTTCTGCTCTCCGGGACGAAGGAGCAATCACAGGCGGTGGTGGATGCCCTGGGCGACGGTTCAGCTGCGCTTCTGCAGAATCATGGTTTGCTGACTGTCGGCAAGGACCTACGGGAGGCGGCCAACAAAGCTCAGCAGCTGGAGTTCGCAGCTCGGACCGTGGTCGTGTGCCGCCTACTGGGGGGACAGCCTGCCGTTATTCCTGAGAAGCTCGCAGAGTTCCTGAAGAAGATCGTGGCCTGATGCCGGGTTCGTTCGTCATTGCTGCGTGGACAACGCCTCATCCCCTCGAGCCAGTGGCCAGCCTCGCTGGGCTAGTCTTTTGGCTCCCAACCGTATCCCCAGGAGTTCCGATCTAGGATGCAAGCCTCATGGCCTGATTGCTGAAGGAGCCCTCGAAAGGAGTCGACGTGCTTGTCCCCACAGACAAAGAGGATCGGGGTCTTTTGGGCATCAAGGAGGCAGTCAAGCCAGAACTCCTCACGTCGCTGTATGTCGTTCGGGGGTATGTTCAGGACGTTGCGTTGCTCGCTGTCAGGGTCGCAAAAGCGGTGCCGGATTCCACGCGTCGCTGCGACG
>JAUWYD010000038.1 GCA_030616025.1 Chloroflexota bacterium | reverse complement strand
ACGAACGACACGTACACGTCGTTCCTGGCACCGCTCTTGCCAGCACTGATCACCAAGCTGGCGATGTCCAAGACCCAGGCGGGGCTGCTGGCTTTTCTCCAATCCTCTCCCTCTCTGCTCCAGCCCGTTATCGGTTATCTGGCAGATAGGGTCAGCTTGCGGTACTTCGTCATTCTAGCTCCTGCAGTGGTTGCGACGATGATGAGTTTACTGGGTGTGGCGCCCCGCTATGCCGTAGTGGCTCTATTGCTGATACTGGCGGGCCTCAGTTCGGCCAGCTTGCATGCCGTAGCGCCGGCCATCGCAGGCCGCCTTTCTGGGACGAGATTAGGGCGCGGCTTGGGCATGTGGATGGTCGGGGGCACGTTGGGGTACGCGCTGGGCCCGATCATCGTCGTTAGCGCCGTGAATCTCCTGACCCTTGAGGGTACGCCTTGGCTGATGGTGGGCGGCTGGCTCGCTTCTGCTATCCTCTTCGTGCGGCTGAGGCGAGTGCCGGCACCCCCACCTACCATCGGAGACAGGGGCTCTTTGCGCGCGGGGCTGCGAGCCTTAAGACCGCTTCTCGTGCCGCTGGTGGGTATCACCGTGATGCGTGCTTTGATGGTTGCGGCGATATTCATCTTCCTGCCGACCTATCTCACCGAGCGAGGCGCCAATCTGTGGTTTGCCGGCTTGTCGGTCTCCGTTGCAGCGGGAGCTGGCGCAGTCGGCTCGCTGCTCGGAGGCTCCATGAGCGACCGTTGGGGTCGGCGACGGGTGCTGTTCGTCTTCATACTCGCGTCGTCGCTGCTGCTGTTCGTGCTGCTGATGGTCAGTGGCTGGGCTATGGTCCCCGTCCTGGTCGGCCTGGGTCTCACGATGGTCCCTACCCAGGTCATCCTGATGGCCGTGGTACAGGAGAGTTGCCCCGATCACCGGGCGATGGCCAATGGACTCTTCCTATCCCTGGCCTTCCTCACAGAGTCCGGGGGCGCAGTAGTCCTGGGGGCCTTGGGGGACCTCTTCGGCCTACCCTTCGCCTTCACCACCGGTGCAGTTGTCGTTCTGTTGAGCCTGCCCCTTGTGTTTCTGATGCCAAGAGGAGGAACGGTATCGTCCAACAAGCCGGGGCCTTCGGAACCTGCAGAAGATGAGTATCCCGCCGAAGCGATGAGATAGTGGTGCCACCTGCCAGCGATCGCACGACACACCTCCCGGAGAGCGAGATCACGGTTGCAGGTGATCCTGCTGCAGTCGAACACACTCAGCCGGGGCCGGGGAGCATTGAAGGCTTCCAAGCGAGCCGCATGCTCACTCTCAGCCTCGCTCACGCGGTGCACGACACCTACGCCTCATTTGTGGCGCCTCTCTTGCCATCCCTGATCGCTAAACTGTCTCTATCCATGACCCAGGCTGGGCTTCTGGACTTCCTGCGGGCAGCCCCGTCGCTCCTTCAACCTGTCATCGGCCACATGGCTGACCGGGTCAGCCTGCGCTACTTCGTCATCCTGGCTCCGGCACTGACGGCCACGATGATGAGCCTGCTGGGTGTGGCACCTCGATACGCCGTGCTGGTGTTGCTTGTCTTAGTGGCGGGCCTCGGTTCTGCCGCCCTGCACGCCGTGGCGCCAGCGATGGCCGGCCGACTGTCAGGCCGCAGCCTGGGGAGAGGCATGGGCGTCTGGATGGTAGGGGGCAGCATCGGCTTCGCGTTGGGGCCCATTCTCGTCGTCAGCGCCGTCAACTTCCTCACCCTGGAGGGTACACCGTGGCTGATGATTGGGGGCTGGATCGCCTCCGCCATTCTGTATGTACGACTCAGGGACCTCCCTCAGCTATCACCGACAGCCCGTCAGGCCGGCTCCTGGCGCGACGCGCTCCAAGCTCTTAGGCCGCTCGTGGCCCCGCTAGTGGCCATAGTCATGGTGAGGGCGTTGATGGTGTCAGCGCAGATCACCTTCCTGCCCACATTCCTGATCCAGGAAGGCTCCACCCTCTTGTTTGCGGGCTTCTCGCTTACGGTGCTGACAGGCGCGGGATGGTTGGGAGCGCTGCTGGGCGGATCAATGAGCGATCGGGTTGGGCGCCGCGTGGTCCTCTTCATCTCCATGCTTTCTGCGTCGCTGCTGATGCTACTCTTCCTGGCCGTCAGCGGTTGGAGTCGACTCCCCGTCCTGTTGGTCATGGGCGTCATGGGGCCTTCAGTCCGAACAGTCCTCATGGCCACGGTGCAGGAGAGTTGTCCCGACAACCGAGCGCTGGCCACTGGACTCTACTTGGCTCTCACCTTCACCTCGGAGTCAGGGGCGGCGGTGGTAATGGGTGCCCTGGGAGATCTGTTCGGACTGCGTGCGGCCTTCACTATCAGCGCCATGATCTTGCTGTTGGGCTCACCCCTGGCGCGTCTGCTGCCCGAACGATCATTCGCATCGTCCGAAGCACCAGAGGGATGAACCCCGCTGCGCCTCCGCTGTCAAGGGGCGTTCCTGGTATCGCAGCACCGCAATCAAGAAGAGTGCCAGAAGCGGATGGTCGAACGAATCCTTGCACGAGCCTGGGACAACGCCGCCTTCATGGCTTGTCAGCCTCGGTACACCTCAAGGTAATCCTCGGCTACTTTCCCCCAGGTGAACCCATCCCCTATCTTGGTCAGGAATCGAATCGCCTGGTCTGCACTCGCGTGCCAGTGGTCGAGAGTCCAGCCAATCGCCTTCGCCAGGTTTGGAGCCAGGTTCACCTCAGGGTCCTCAGTCCTCTTGGCACATACGCCACAACGGGTGATATACCCCCATCCTCTGTCCTCCATCTGCTCACCGTCGAGGATGTATAGAGGCCCGGCCGTGTCGGTGGCAATGAGACGGTTGCCCCTCGCTCCCGCCTCAATCAGCGTCATACCAAAAGGCTCATTCAAAGTGGGCAGGACATAGATGTGACATCTGTCCAGAAGTGCATTTCTCTCCAGCGGGGTGAAGATCCTGTCGAAGGTCTTGATCTCCGCAGAGAGAATGTCGCGTGCTCGGCGAATCTCCTCACCGAGGACACGCAGGTAGGCCTCTGACGCCGGGATGCCAGCCACACTCAGCGTCAGCTTCCGGTCGCTGCTTGCAGCCGCTTCTGCAGCGGCACGTATCCCGTAATGCACCCCTTTGCTCGGGTCGAGCCGACAGAAGATCACCAACTCCACCGGATGGGGACTCAGCACTAGCTTTTCCTCAGCCTCAGAGCGGGACATCACGACCTCGTTGTCCACGCCACTGGAGATGACATGCGTCCTGGCCTCTGTGTCCTCTAACTCTACGCCGAGTTCCCTCATGACGCACAATAGATCCTCCTTGCCCTGCGGGCTCACGGGCACAATCGTGTCCGCATAGCGGGTCATGGCCTCCCAGAGCTTTATCTGGGTCAGTGTGTGCGCGGTCACGCGGAAGTGCTCCACCGCCTGTGGGTCAACTGTCAGCAAGGTGGATTCCAGAAAGTGGATGGTGGACACCACCCTGAACCCTTTCCCCCTGAGTCGGTGGGCGAGGTAACCTGGGATAAGATGGTGTCCATGCAGGTGTACGATCTCGAAATCCCCAACTCGCTCGTCCAGCCACGAGGTTACCGTATCACAGAACCTCTCGATGCGCGCCAGCTCTACTCGCCTTGCCCCGTCGTAGGGTTGGCTGAGCCCTGCCTCAATGAAGAATCTGACCACCGACCACCCATCTCTGGCCTCCCTGCTAAAGGGCACAGGTCCCTCCACCAAGGTGGCCCCAGCCAACGTTGGGTCCGTGTGGATGGACAGGATGGTGACCTCATGTCCACTGTGGAGAAGCTGTTCGGTTAGTTTCTCGACATGAACACCGCCCCCGCCGGTGGTCGTAGCCTCGAACTGCAGAGACACTAGAGCAATCTTCAATGTGGCACTTCCTCAATCCTGAACTCGCAACGGGGCAGCGGGCCGCCGAATGGCGTCCTGACTAGCTGGGGAGCGCGGCGAAGCAGCGTATCGCTAGGTGCGCCCTCTCGGTCCGCCTCGGACCCTACACCGCGGCTGCGTCCACGGCCTGCAGATGAGCCCACAGGAATCTCCGAGCCACGCGTCCCCAGGAGTGCTCCGTTGAGGCAGTTGAATGGGCATTCTGTCCGATCCGCTCCGCCAGCTCTCCGTTGCTAAGAACCTCCGTTAGTACCTGGACTGTATGCCCAAGATCGTCCCTGTTCACAAGCAAGCCATTCTGGCCAGTTTGGATGTAGTTAGGTGGTCCGCCCTCGTCGATGGTCACCACGACGTTCCCCGTAGCCATCGCCTCCAGGTTCATCAGTCCCCAAGGCTCCACTCTGGGTAGCGCCAGGACCACTCCCCTTGAAAGCGCTGTCAGATGGAGCCAGGTGGGAACAGCCTCGTGCGGCACCATCTCGATCAGTAGAGTGCGATCCTGCACCCCGCTGTCGTGGACAAGCTTCTCCACTTCCTCTCGTAGCCCGCTCCACTTGCCAGTGGGGTCATCAACTGGCGGGACCCCCACCAGCGCAAGCCGCAGGAGTCCAGCCTGTTCCCCCATATCGTCCCGCACTCGAGCGAAGGCACGCAGCGCGATATCCACTCCCTTTCTGTGATAATCCCACAGCCGACCAATGACCAGGATCAAGCGGTCATCCTCTGAGATGCTGTGTTGCCGACGCAGTGCTGTCACAGCATCTCTGTGCTGCGCCGGATCGTAGGGACAGAAGACCTGAGTGTCTACACCGCCAGGAATTGAAACCACCTTTTCGGGGGAGACCGCATAGAGGCCGGAATCGGAAACGGTTTCAATCTCGCTAGGGGCAACTGTCACCACCAAATCAGCCTCGTGCATGGCCCGTCTCTCTTCTGCTAGCCTGCGATCCAAATTGAATCTCTTCAGTTGCTCCCCTGTGTAGGCCTCAAAGGTGGCTACAAATCGATCCCAACCAAGCGAGTGGGTAGTGGTCGAATAGGGTGTCGTCCTCCCTACTGCCTCGCCATACCTCTGCGACAACCTGCGAGCGGCCGCCATGCCGGTGGCATAGTGCCCCGAGAAGAAGTCTACCTGCACCCCGTTTCTGGCCAGGTAGTCAACGGTGTTGTCCACCAACTCATCAATGATGAAGTAGATGTTCTCCTTCTTGACCAGCCCGCTCTCATCCTCCACGTGGCGTCCAGAATGGGCGATGGGGACAACAGGAGCTTGAGGGTGGATATTCAGGTATTGCTCCTTGGGAAGAAAAGTGCGAGCAAGGGTGAAGGTCAACACACGGAGGCCGAACGTCTCAGCTAGCTCGAAGGCCAGCCTCTCCTGATAGGTGCCCTGTCCTCCCTGATCGAAGGGGTCAATGTCTATTCCTTCCTCGGCCTGGACCCGCTCCTTGATGGCGTAGAGGGGGTTGGTGTGGTAACTGACCACCACGAAGGTCAGACCAGACGGGTGGTGCTCTCTGAGGATATCAGCGATTTCGGGCTCGCTGGGAGTACGGAGAGAGGGCAAAGCCGCTTTTTCCCCTTCCAGTCTCACCAGCGCCGCGGCCTCTCGCAGAGGCGGAGACGGTTCTGGCCCCCTGCAACCAGCGACAACCCACTGGAACCAGCGGGCCAAAGCCCCGCGCTGTTCGTCGGACCTATGGTCGAAACCAGCCTCACTGGTCTGCGTCCGCACCATCCAACACGCCTTCCTTCTCTCCGAGGCGCCTCTGCAACTCGGCATCCACCATGTCTGCAGGCGGTAGAGGGGCGATGGCGCCCACGGTCGCTACCTTCAGGGCAGCCACTGCGTTGCCGAACCTGGCCGCCTCAACGGGTGTGCGGCCACCCAACCACTTCAAAAGAAGACCAGCCCAAAAGGCGTCCCCCGCACCGATGGTGTCCACCGCCCTGGCCGCATAGCCAGGCACCTGGGTCACCCGGTCCTCGTGGCAAACTAGGCATCCTCGGTCGCCCATGGTGAGTACCACCAAGGGCGGGCCCAACCCAGCAAATCGGTGAAGGTGCTCCTCTGCCGCCAGCTCACCGTACAGGGAGCGAGTGTCCTCGAGGGAAGGCTTGACCGCATCCACTGAGGGGAGCAGTCCTTCTACGATGTGGAGAGCCTCCTGGCGATCAGGCCACACTTCAGGGCGATAGTTGAGCTCTAGCGAAACCAGTTTTCCCTTTTCCTTCGCCAGCTTGACGGCGTCCAGAACCGCGAAACGGGCGGGCTCCCGGGACAAGGAGAAAACCGAGGTGTGAAGGATTCGACATTCACCCACCAGGCCGACATCGATCTCGCCGGGCCGCAGGTGGAAGTCCGCATCGCGCGTGGGGCAACAGGGCATCTCCCCTGAGCCGACGTAAACCTCGCTCGTCCGATGCCGGGGATCCACGACCACCCCGTCAGAAAGGACCCCATGAGAGCGCAGCTCATCGATCAGGAAGCGACCAGAAGAATCGGCGCCCACCTTCCCCACGATGGCCGCCTCGCCTCCCAATTGACTGTAATTGACGGCGACGTTGGCTGGCGCACCACCAAAGAAACGCCGATACGCCGGACCGATGGCGATTCTATCTACCAGTAGCTCGCCAACACAGAGTAAATCCATACCGCCCTCAACGAGGATCTAACAGGGGCCAGGGCTTCACGATGGGGGTAGCCCGCAGACGCCGTGGTCAACGCCCAGCGCCTTCCTCCTGCACCACGTGAACCACTTGCATCGGAGTGGCAATCTCGATCCCCTTCTCCTCAAAGGCGCGCAGGATCTCCTCCGTCACCCGCGACTTGGTGCGCCTCATCTTGCGCGCATCATCCACGTAGAAGCGGAGTTCGAGCAGTACATCGTAGGCCTCGATCTCACGGACAACCACCTCTGGTGCTCTCGGCTCATGGACGATGTCGGGCTCCTGCAAAGCTATCCTCTCTATCTCGGCCAGAGCTCTCTCTACGGTCGATGAGTCCGGGGCTACCGCCACTCGCAGCCGGACGCGCAGGTTGGGGCTTTGACTGTGGCTGAAGTTGATCACTACCTCGTTGGTGAGCTTGGAGTTGGGGACGGTCAGTAGCACGCCATCCGTGGAGCGAATCCGGGTACTGCGAATACCTATCTCCGCCACATCCCCCCAGTCCCCATACTCTCCCATCACCTCCTGGGGCAGCTGGATGCGATCACCCACGCCGAAAGGACGGTCGACCATGATCAGGAAGCCGGCGATTGTGTCCCCCAGGAAGGCCTGTGCCGCCAACGCGAAGGCCAGAGAACTGACCCCCAGGGTCGCCACCAGCGCGCTGATATCGAAACCGAAATGATCCATAATCATGATCAGCGCGATAGCCGCCACCACCAGTTGGATGATCCTCCGCAAGAAGGGCACCAACTGCTCGTCAACGGTGGTCTCGGTCTTCAAGGCCAGGCTCCTGGCATACCAGGACACGAGGTTGCCGATCAAGCGATATAGGAGGACATAGCCCACCACAATGAACGCAACAAAGACGAGCCCTTCTAATACCTGTCGCCAGGCCTCGTCCAGAAAGGTGAGCTGGGTGAGAGCGCCACGCACCCCCAGGAGGACAATGAATACGAATAGCGGAGTACGAACGGCATTGATGATCAAGTCGTCCAGCGCTGTCTCGGTCCTACCCGTCAACCGCGGCACGATGCGGTCAACGAAGAGCATCACCACCCTGGCAACTACAGCCACAAGGATCACGATTATTCCCGCTGTGGCCAGTTGTAGGAAAACCTCCTCCGAAGGAGCCCGTGGCAAGACGTCCATACTAGCACCTCCTCACAGTGAACTGAAGCGAACGACCCAAATACTATGCGGCCGTCAAGCCTCTGAGGCAGTATACCTCGAAGCAAAGGTGCTGTCAACCGTAGCTCGCGACCTAGCTCAAAAGACGAACTCCCGCCCTCGAAGTCGGCAGGCCAGACCATCAAGAAGGCATTGCCAGATCCGGCTCCACCGTGGTACAATCCGCATGATGCTGGAATCCTGAGTTGCTTGGATCGCGCAACAGTGTCGCGCTCTAGGACAGCTCAACTGATGGAGAGTCCCACGAGGATAGAGAGTATGAGCAGGAAACGACGGAAGAAAACCAAGATCGTCTGCACCATCGGTCCTGGCAGCATGAACCCGGAAACGATCGAGCGAATGTACGTTGCCGGGATGGACGCGGTGCGAATCAACACCGCCCACGGCGATTTCGATCAGTATGACCAGATTATCAGGATGACCAGAGCCGTGGGGGAGATACCTGTCATTCTGGATCTGAAGGGGCCTGAAGTCAGAGTCAGGACCCAGAGTCCCCGCCAGGTGGAGGCCGGGGATGTAATCAAGACCGGCTTTGACGACGAGGAACTCACCTTCTC
>JAUWYD010000021.1 GCA_030616025.1 Chloroflexota bacterium | reverse complement strand
TCAATCTCCCTGTCCAATCGGCTCAATCTAGCCTTCCAGTTTCCGTTCAAGATCCTCCTCTATGGGCCCGCACGGCCGCGGTGCTGCCCTCTCGATCATCACGAGCGCGGCCAGCCGACCTCGCCCAAGGAGTCAGTACTAGTCTGCCACGCCTTGGTCAACTACGACACGGCGCGCATAGCCCATGCGCGTCGAGGCCTCATAGGCCGACGCCCGCACCCTGTCAACCAAGTCCGCCTCACCAATCAGCTGGCCCATCCGCTGCTCCGGTCCGCTTACGCTGAGTGCGCCAACAACCACGTTCTCATGATTCCACACCGGCGCGGCCACGCATCTCACGCCATCTTCATGTTCCACATTGTCGATGGCATAACCCCTATTCCTCGTCTCCCTCAACTCTCCCAGGAATGCCTCTAGATCCGTGATAGTATTCGTCGTTCGCACCCTGAGACCGCTCGCGGTATAGAAATCACGCACATCTGGCTCAGGGAAGTATGCCAACAGGCACTTCCCCAGGCCTGTGCAGTAGGCCGGTGCTCGTCCCCCGACTCGTGAGCCCATCATCCCTATGGCTTGTAGTCCCTCCAGTTTCTCCAGATAGACTACCTCCATCCGGCTGCGATCCAGGATTCCTAGGTGCACAGTTTCACGATACTCTTCGCGCAGCGCCTCCAAGACGGGCAGAACTCGATCTCTTAGCTCAAGTTGAGCGAGTAAGACGGCGCCCAAATCAAGACAGGCAACTCCCAGGCTGTAGCCTCTGCTCTGAGAATTGTGTTCCACATACCCCCGACTCTCAAGAGTCGCCAGAATTCGGTAGGTCGTGCTCGTACTCAACGCCAGCCGAGAACTCAACTCAGTGAGCGTGAGTTCCCGATCCGATGGCGAGAACGCGGACAGCAGATCCAGAGCCCGTTCCACCGCCCGAATCTGATACCGATTGCTGTTGCTGGGCAAGCTGATGTCCCCTCTAAGAGAATCCTTCGACCAAGGTCTCTATGGGCTGATACTCCAGGTCCGGATAGCCGTACCGGGCAGCGCTGAAAGCGAGGGCCCCGATCTCCGACTCCAATGCCTCACGGAGACGTTTGTGGCATCGCACCCCCACCAAGGCTAAAGGCGTGCCCTCCGTCACCTCCACGCTCATCACCCCGCGGCCCGTCCCTGGCTCCAGCATGCAGATCGAGTCGGGGAAAATGGCCATCATGGCGTTCTCGACAGACAGCAACATGGTCTCGTTCTTGATCACCAATCGAGCCGCTCGCCCATCGTCCGGCCCTACGGCTTTGAGGTGGGCCACAGTGAAATAGAAACCCATCTTCTCCTCTTCTTCGAGACGCTCGACAATTCCCTTGAAGAGAAGCACGCCACCCAACACCTCGCTCGCCGCAGCAACCGGGTCTTCACCCTCTTGCCGAGCTCTGAGCACAACACGTCCCAGCCTAAGCGCGCCGCTGATGGTGTCGGGAACCACCGCCCCCTTCGCCTCATGTCCACTCATCGGATAGTGGTTGTTCGCACCCATCCCCCCTCCACGGGTCACTACCCACCGACCAAGTTCATCTGGGTAGGTGGGCTCAACAGACTCCTGCACTACCACGACGTTTCCCTCATAGTCAACCAAGGGCATCGGCGTGAGGGAAATGCGATGACCGATGAAGCTGGTCATCTGGGTCTCAGGGGCCGAACGACCCAAGGCGTCGCCATCAATGATGGGAATGCCCATGCGGGCTCCCAACGAGAGGATGACCGGTGTGTTCAGGCCGCCCACCTCGAACGGCACCACATGGTCGATGGGCCTGCCGAGGATGCCTTCCATCACCCGTGTCACTTCGAGCAACTCGAATCGCTCCTCCCAGTGCTCCATCACCCCCTCGATCCCCATGGCCTCCAGCACCTTTACCGAACCCATGATGCCCCCACTGACCACCGTGGCATCGTCGTCTATCTCGTCGAGGGGGATGATGCTCGGAATTCGACCCATAGCGAAATCGTGCTCGAGGATCGCCTTTCCCCACGATGGAGACCCCCCGCCGCCTGTGCCGACGATGGCCAAGCCCTCCAATAGGGGTGCGACGTCGTCGGGGGACAAAGTGTAGAGGGTCATGGCTCTCCTTTCGTTGTCGTCACGCAGTGCGCCTGCTGCGTTTGGGTTGCCACTGCGTGAAAGCCACTTTCACGGTGCAATACTATAGAGCAGATGATTCAGTTTGTCAAGTCAAATCGCTCATCTCTGTATCTGACCGAGCAGCGGCCCGGTACTCCTCGAAGACTATGGCCGCCAAAGGGGTGGGGATGACGGGCGCCACTACACGAATCCTCACAGCCTACCTCCCTCGCTAGCGCCTGAATCCCCGGATGGATTCCGGTTCAAGGTATCAATACGCCCCATACTCCTTCCAGGCCTCCCACATGGCTATGATGTTCTCAGGCGGGACATCGGGCTGAATGTTATGCACGGCGGAGAAGACGAAGCCCCCTCCCGGGGCCAGATCACCAATCCTCCGCTCGATTTCCTCCTTCACTTCATCTGGAGTTCCTCGGGGCAAGACCCGCTGAGTGTCTATCCCGCCGCCCCAGATGGTGAGGTCGTCTCCGAACTCCTGCTTCAGTCTTCGCGTGTCGCCCATGCCCGCCGCACTCACCTGCACAGGATTGAGAATGTCCACTCCAATCTCGATGAAGTCCGGAATCACCTCAGACACCGCCCCGCAGGAATGCAGGAAAACAGCAGCCCGCGAGTGCTCCTTGATAAAGCTGAACAGTTCCCTATGCCGAGGTTTCACGTAGCTTCGATACATCTCCGGCGAGATCAGCAGCCCAGACTGTCCTCCCAAGTCGTCGTACTCCACAGCCACGTCCAAGTGGTCCCCAACCTCTGTCAAGGCCGCAGCCCAGAAGTCGAGATGGAAATTGAGAGTCGCATCTAGGATAGCTTCCGCCAGGACGGGACGGCGACCCAAATCAGCATAGAAGTTCTCGTATCCGCGCAACCAGGCAGCTGATTCGAAGATGCCTCCGTACGCAACCGCGAGAGTGACTGCCATTCCCCTGGCGACCAGCTCTTCCGCTCGATCGCGCAAGCCGCGAAACCGTCCCTGGTTGGCCCCATCGGGCCACCGCCAGTGTGCTAGCTCGGCCGCTTCGGAGACATTCGAAAGTGGATGCCCGATCATGTCGTAATAGAGTCCGCCGAGCTTGGGCATCGCCCATTCTACGCCCCATTCGTCCTCGAAGGTCAAGTACCTGCCCGCATCCCTCACTTCCACTGCCCAGCTCTCAGGCGGGTTCGGAAACAACGGCCGCACGTCCACCTCAAACCGTTCTAGCACATCCTCACTCGGTAGGGCCAACTGCTGGACTCTGTGCCAGGTTGGCACGTTTTCCTCCATGCCCAGGCAGCGCGCCAGGCTGCGGTATGCATCTCGGTGCATCCCAGTGACGTCCGACCCACCTATGTCCAGAGGCACTCGATCCGGCTCCCGGTGCGCCAGGCAGGCGAGAACTCTGTCTCTGCTGCTCATCGCTGTTCCCTCGGCATGTCTAGCTGTGTCCGTCACTTGAGGAACCATCCCTGCAGCCAACGATCACCGCGGCCCAACCATCTTCCCGCGAATGGCACACCGCCGTGCAACAAGAGGGCATATCCTGTCTTAGCAGAAAGAGACTACAAGATATGCCCAACCATGGCTCTCCTAACTTGTCCAGCGAACGTTGCGGGGCACAAAACCCATCCGCCCAGTGGCAGACTCTACTCCTTCGTCTTCTCCTCTGCCTCTCCCTGCTCTCCTTCCAGATCAAATCCCTGGCTTGCGCGACGGAAGTCCCCGACGGCTTTGCCGAGCCCTCTCGCGATCTCGGGCAGCTTACCGGCACCAAAGATGAGCAGGATGATCACCAATACGATCAGCAGTTCAGGTACTCCAAGCGAAGGCAGACCCGGCACGATATCCTCCTTGTCTGATACTCGGTTCTCGATGTGAACTATGGACCGACCACGGCCACGCGGCCCAAGACCGCAAGGCAGGTCGCTGTCTCATGGACCTAGAAGATCGTGTACTGACCATTTCTGATTATCTCTTCGCTCCTCCCATCCTCGTATTCCAGGACCAGACTCGCGACCTCAATGGCCCCTCCCTTGGCATACACAATGTCTTGGTGCACCACATGACTGGGATCGCTGAAGTCAGCGACGCCAACAGTTCCTCCCAGATGGTCGCTGCGGCCGTAGGCCCAGTGCATGCCCAGCACCTTCTCGTCCTCCAGGACGCTCCCTGAGATGACCGCCATGTCGTTGCAGCCCAAACCCAACTCGGCGATATTGCGGCGTGCTTCGTCTACAGCGAAGTACTCCCGTTTCTCGGCCGCCTGTGGGCCATCGCCAATCACTTCCACGATGCGGTTCTCCCGCACCTCGAACAACACCAGTTCATCCTCATACATGACAGGGATGTTACCCTCTGTTCGGCTGGGCTTGCCCTCCAGCTCCCCCTCGTAAGCAGCGCTGAAGGCCTCGCCACTGGGTAGATTGATGAGCCGTAGGCCCGTCTTGTCGGCGTGAAGCTGGCCATCGTCGGCCTGGCCCTCGCGATGTTGCAGGTCAAAGTACAACTCATCTCCCGTGGAAAACTCCACCTTCGCACCCACCGCCTGGTCGAGCATTTCGGCCACCTTGTGGCTCTTGCGCGCTACCTCGCTGTAGTCCGCGGCCAAGGCCGTCTCCTCCATGCTCCGCATCACCTTGGGCATGCTGGCGGCCCGCAGGTCCGGCAGCTTCTGGCTGAACCCGATCAGCGGAGCGGTGGCGGA
This sequence comes from Chloroflexota bacterium, assembly GCA_030616025.1. Taxonomy (GTDB): domain Bacteria; phylum Chloroflexota; class Anaerolineae; order UBA7937; family B3-Chlor; genus B3-Chlor. The sequence continues at coordinate 5,580 of JAUWYD010000021.1, read as the reverse complement.
GTACTCTGTAAGAGCCACAGCTATGTTTGTGTCCGACAGAACATCTTCGAAGCGAACCCGCTGATCGTCGATCTCGCCTTCCTCCGGCAGAGGCCCGTTGTTGGCGCCAGTAGCCGGGTAGGTGAGGACAGGATGGACATCGAAACCCAGCTTCTTCCCCAACCGCCGGAAGGCCGAGTGCCATTCCTTGGCCATCTTGCGCCGATCCGCCCACATCCCATGGTCGGTCAACTCTCCGTGAGGGAAGTCGCTCATCACCAGCACCTTCTCCCCAGGCTGAGGTGCGAAGACGTCAACTATCAGCTTTTCCAAATCAAAGCTCTGCGCCATATCAGTCCTCCAATTAGCATGCTGCGGGGCTCCCTGCATTGATTGCTTTCCTTGCATCTACTTGACCGGTACATAATCGCCATCGTATTCGAAGCTGTGAAGAATATGCGTCCAGCAATCAAAGCCTACTGGGCTCCTGAGCCAGTTGGCCGATGCTGTTGCACCGAAGACTGCTACATTCTGCCCTTTCTTGGTATCCGCATTGGTCAAAGGCTGCAGTGTTTCAGCATCGACAAGAGTGATTAAATCAGGAACGGTCGCCCTGACCTTCCCAGACTCATCCCGAAGCAGCATGTTCTCGTTCTTGAAACCGACACTGACGGATTTGCCTCCGTAAGCCTCAGTGCCGTCAATCTCAGTGATCCCGAAATCAAACCCACCCTCGCTCTTGAGCTCAATGTTCGAAATGGCCCCTTTGAAGAGCTCCTTAGCACCGACCTCATCCTTGAGAGCTTCGGAGAGTTCCTTGAACCCATCCGCTTCCCGAAACGCTCTGCCAACAACCATGCACTGCGTCACCGTGCCTGGTGCCAGTTTGTCCACGATCATCTTCCGGTTGACAACATACGTGCAGAATGCGGCCAACTGTCCGTACGCCATTGACACATGCCGGGCGATCCTCTCTGCGGTCTTGTGGTCCAAGGGGTCACTGAGATATACCACCAGCGAGTCTCCATTGTTGCTTGCCATGGTGATGGGGGAGTGTGGGACATCGCCCACAGCGTATAGATCTGCTCCCAGTTCAGGGACTGCCCGGCCGTTTCCGTCTGCATCCACAAAGGGCATCCCCTGCAGCGCAGCCACATAAAGGGGCACCATAGTGTTGAAGCCCCCAAGTTCACCAGCCATTAGATACTCGATCGTCCTACCGGATTGAGCCGCCACATCCTGCATCAAAGTGAAGGCGATCACCGTCTCCGGAAAAGACTCAGCCTCTGAAAACACCTTCGGGGCTCCCATTTCAGCGACCATCACCGCCCATTCGTCGTCTGCCATTTCCTGGTGGCTGACCAGGGTCACTTCCGCCTTGTCGAGAGATCTCAGTTCATCCAGAAGCTTGAGGCCGTCTTTGGGCGATCCGCCACCTCCTGATCCCATAAACGCAGCTCCTGTGATGATGTCTCTCAACTGTTGCTCCCCGATCATCTCTGACATCCCCGCCTCTTCCTTCTGCTCCAGTCTCAGTGCCCCGTTCCACTTCCAGTCTATCTAGCTGACAGCGGTCCGACTGGTGGTCGCTGCTGTCAAAGGCCAAACTTCGACAGCCCATCCTCTATGGCCACGTAATCGAAGTCAAACCCGAAATGTCTGGGGCCCAAGAGTTCAATCCCTTTGTCCGTACGATGAACCTCATGGGCTCTCCGCCCGACGACAGCTACCCGGTCGCCCACAGAGAAATCGTAGCTGATGGCAGGCTCACCGGTTTCCAAGTGTACCATGATGAGCGAGTCTGGACTAGTAACAAATGGCTGGCCGTCTATCCAACTCGCATGATACTCGTTCTTGTACCAGATCTTGAAGGTGTGACCCTCGTACTCTCGCAGGCCTCTTAGTTCGTGACTCCCCAGACCGAAGGCGTACGACTCTTCATCCATCACCGCCGACGAGGTCACCTCGCCCTCGAAAAGCAGCCAGCCGCCCACGGCCTTGACCGCCGCAGCCACGGGGTCGGCGCCTTCCTCGCGAGCCTCTCTGATGGCCTGCCCTACCTGCAGAGCCTTGGTCAGCGTGCCAGCAGCCAATGACTCCCTGGCCTGCTTGACCTGCAAGAGGTAACAGGAGATGCCCATTCCGCCGTACACGGCAACGATGATCATGCGGCCGATGCGATCTGCCATCGCTGTGCTGACCGTGTCTTTAAGAATCAGTACGTCGCCCCACCGGGTGACGAAAGAGGCCGGGCACACAGACACCCCTTGAATCTCAGGTATGGTCTGCGGGACTTCGGGAATAGCCCTGCCACCAGCGTAGTCGCCGTCCACCGCTGGCACGCCGAGCTCCAGCGCGGCCGCTACGGGCGCCGGAACGTTGCTGGCCCCAATCTCCACCGGCACTATGGCCTCCACCTTCACCCCTGCGTAATCTTCCAGCGCCTGGACTGCGCCTACCATGCGTCCTAGAGCGCCGTGCTTCTCTTCCACGCAGCCAAGCTGCTCCAGCTCCTCCTCGGTGCCACCCGTGCCGCCCCTGCCACCCATGCCCGCCACCGTCGCCGTCCACGCCTCGTCGTCCAGGCTGTCAATGTCCACCCATTCGATCTCCCGACCGGCCTCCAGTTGATCGAGAAGCAGCTTCAGGCCCAGCTTCGGTGGCCCTCCGCCTCCAGTCCCCATGAAGCACAGGCCTCGCACGAAATCTTGGCATTCCTGCTTGGTCCGCAACACCACATTCCCCATCGCACGCTCCTTTCAGATCCTGACGGACGTCGACAACACGTACGCAGCCTCTCGACTCAGAGGCCAAACCCCTTCACCCTCTCCTCGATGGGCACATAGTCGATGTCAAATCCGAAGTGCCGAGGGCCCAATGCCTCGATGCCTTCCTTAGTGCTGTGAGCTTCGTGGGCCCGACGTCCAATGACGGCCACGTGGTCACCCACGGAGAAATCATAGCTGATGGCGGGCTCACCGGTCTCGAAATCTACGATGATCATCGAGTCTGGGCTGGCGACAAAGGGCTTGTCATCCATCCAGCTGACATGGTACTCATTCTTGTACCAGATGCTGAACGTGTGGCCTTCGTGGCTGCCGAGGCCCTTCAATCTATGAGTTCCGAGACCGAAGGCGTAGGATTGTTCATCCGCTACCTCGGTGGCTGGGAGTTCACCTTCAAACAGCAACCAGCCGTCGACTGCACTAGTCGCCTCAGCTACCGGGTCAACGCCCTTCTCCCGAGCCTCTCGGATCACCCTTCCCACGTGAAGAGCCTTGCTTAGTGTGTCTAGGGCCGCAACTCCTTTTGCATCCTTGACCTGCAGCAGATACCAGGAAAACCCTACCCCCCCATAGGAAGCAAGCGTTATCATGCGGCCAATGCGATCGGCCATTGCTGTGCTGACCGTATCCTTCAGGATTACAACGTCACCCCATCGCGTGACAAAGGACATGGGGCAAACTGGCACGCCGCGAAGCTCCGGTATCGCCTGAGGCACTTCGGGGATGGCTCTCCCGCCGGCGTAGTCGGCATCCGCCACGGGGACTCCAAGCTCCAACGCCGCGGCTATGGCCGCCGGAACGGCACTACCGCCGGTCTCTCCTGGGACGATCGCTTCCACCTTGGCGCCCTCGGCCTCCTCTAGCACTCGAACAGCAGCCACCGCAAGACCCAGGGCGTCGTACTTCTCTTCGACACACCCCAGTTCAGCCAGGCCTTCCACAGTGCCACCCTCGCTAGCTCTACCCCCCATGCCAGCCACCGTGACGGTCCACGCGTCGTCGGCAAGACTATCCAGGTCCACCCATTCGATTTCGCGACCAGACTCCAATTGGTCCAGAAGTAGCCTCAGACCGCCAGCGGGCCTACCACCTCCGCCCGCCCCCCTGAAGCATAGACCACGCACGAAATCCTCGCATTCCTGGCGAGTCCGCAATACCACATTGCCCATTTCTTCCTCCCCCGGTGATGCTGATGATCCTTGGGTACTCAGGCAAACGAAAGGGCCGTCTAGATCTCGCCGGATCTGGCTGACGGCCCCAGCGCTTCACGCCTCTTCAACCGAACCACTCCTCATTCACTGGCCGATCGACCTTCCCTAGCTGGCAGGATTATAGCAGGGCCTCTTTCGCCTGTCAAGAGAAAAGGCAGCTGGCGGTCTTCATTCTTGGCAGGCATTTCCCCCTGTGGTAGTATCAGGTGGACAGCAGACGTCAACGTACAGCACGGGAGGTCCAGGTGGGCTTGGCCAAGGAGCATCGCCCCGTGAAACTGATTGTGGGCATGTTCACTGCACAGGAAGAGCTTTTCGACGCCCTGCGCACCGAGCTTGGCAAAGCCTTCGGCGTGGTGGACCATGCCAGCCCCGTCTGGCCTTTCGATTTCACGACCTACTATGGCGAGGAGTTGGGCGATGATTTGGTCCGGCAGTTCATCAGCTTCTCAGAGTTGATAGATCCCTCCAGATTGCCGGAGATAAAGCTCTTCACCAACCGTGTAGAGCAAACATATGCCGCGGAAGGCAAACGACAGATAGACGTGGACCCGGGCTACATCGACCTCTCCAAGCTGGTCCTGGCTAGCACGAAGAACCACCAGCACCGCATCTACGTGGGCCAAGGGATCTTCGCCGAGGTTACCCTACGCTTCACTCGCAAGAGCTTCAGCCCCTGGGAGTGGACCTACCCCGACTACCGCACCGACCACTATATCGAGTTCTTCAATCAAGTCCGGCAAACCTATCTTCAACAGCTAGGGCAACCCTGACAACAGCATAGACGTGAAGGCGACGTGTAGTGCACAAGGATCATCTCGCGATTGCAGGGGGATGCTCCTGAATGAGTGCTGCTGTAGGTGGGATGCATCGTACACTGTGTCAGACCCCAGAGGCAGCGGGTCCAAGTCCAAGGCAAGGTGAGATATGGATAAGTGTACCAGACGTCAATTCCTGCAGTCAGCAGCTCTGCACGCTACCGGACTCGCCGCAACGGGACTTGTTGTGGGCTGTGCTACCTCTGAATCAGCGAGTCCGCCCCCAGATGTCCAGACTGTACCTGAAGAGGAGATGGCTTTGCCCGAGCCTCGTCTCGAGTCAGAGCTGTCTCTAGAGGAAGCCATCGCCAGACGGCGTTCAGTGCGGGAATTCACAGAGGAGTCCTTGTCCCGGGAGGAGATCTCGCAGTTACTTTGGGCCGCCCAAGGGATTACCGACCCTCGGGGGTTGCGGTCGGCACCCTCCGCAGGAGCCCTCTACCCTTTGGAGTTGTACGTGGCAACGTCCGATGGTGCATACCACTATCTGCCGCGTGGGCACGCCCTTCAGGTCGTGGGGGAAGAGGATCGTCGCCCCGATCTCTGGGAGGCGGGCTTGAAGCAAGGTGCCCTTCAGGAGGCGCCAGCCATTTTCGTGGTCACGGCCGTCTATCAGCGTACCGAGGCCAAATACGGAGAACGAGCTGAGCGGTACGTCAAACTGGAAGCAGGCCACGCTGCGCAGAACATCCTCCTGCAAGCAATGGCCTTGAGACTGGGGGCGGTGCCCATCGGAGCCTTCTACGATGATCAAGTACAGTCAGCCCTGGCTCTGCACGCTGATCA
>JAUWYD010000328.1 GCA_030616025.1 Chloroflexota bacterium | reverse complement strand
GAGGGAGCCCCAAGCCTGACGATCTTGTCCCGTTCGGTTCTGACCTCCCTGGTAGCGTTCATGGTGTCAATCACCAACGGAGCGTGAGCGACAATCCACTCGTAGTCGTAGGAGCTGTGGCCTGCCAGGATGACTACGCAGTCGTGCGCCGCCAGGAGTTCCTCAGTAAGAGGCGTCGAAGCGAGGGTCAATTCCTCGTGGTAGAACACGTCCTTCCCCACAGTGAACTGGGGAATATAGGGATCGTTGTACGTCACCTGGGTCCCTTTGCTCAGGAGCAGTTCAATGACCCGTTGGGCAGGTGAGTTGCGAGCATCGTCCACATCGGGCTTGAAGGACACTCCCAAGACAAGCACTTTGGCCTTCCGCAAATTCTTGCCCTGGGCGTTCAGCGCCTCGTTTATCTTGGCCACGACGAAGTAGGGCATGCTCTGGTTGAGTTCGGCGGCCAGCTCGATGAACCTGGGATAGAAGTCATATTCTCGGGCCTTCCAGAAGAGATAGTACGGATCCACCGGCACGCAATGCCCTCCCACCCCGGGGCCTGGGTAGAAGGGCATGAAGCCAAAGGGCTTGGTCGAGGCAGCCTCGATAACCTCCCAGATGTCTATGCCCATGCGCTCGCTGAGTTTCGCCAGTTCATTTATGAGGGCGATGTTGACGCTCCGGTAGATATTCTCGAGCAATTTGGTCATTTCGGCGGCGCGAGGGGAGGATACGAGATACACGTCCGGCATCAAGTGTCGCAGCAATTGCTGGGCCAGCTCTCCGCAATGAAGCGAAACACCACCGACGACTTTTGGGGTGTTTCTGACGGTGTACCTCTTATCACCGGGATTGACGCGCTCTGGGGAGAAGGCGAGGTGAAAATCCCTCCCGGCCACCAGTCCCGAGCCTTCGAGGATGGGCAGGACATCCTCCTCCGTCGTTCCCGGGTAGGTAGTGCTCTGCAGGATGACTAGCTGCCCTGCTTTCAAGTGCGGCGTTATCTCCTGGGTGGCAGCCACGACGTATGACAAATCGGGGGTCTTGGTCTTGGTGAAGGGCGTCGGGACACAGATAAAGATGACGTCCATCTCCTCCAACACGTCATACTCGCCGGTGGCGCTCAAATACCCTGCCTGCACCGCTTCTGCCACATCGGCGTCATCGACATCTTGAATGTAGCTCTGCCTGCGGTTTATAGCCGACACCCGTTCTTCGTCCACGTCTAGCCCTGTCACGGGGAAGCCGAGGCGGGCGAACTCGACCGCCAGGGGCAGTCCCACGTACCCAAGCCCGATCACGCAGATACGAGCTTCTTTTTCCTCGATCTTACGCTCTAGATTCATCTCGCCCTCCAACTGGCCGCACCCTTTCCAAGCCGATCAGACTTGTCAGCCCGACCAGCAACAGTACCGCTCCCATGAAGTAGGCCTGCACAAAGTCGGCTCTCATGATGAAGAGGGCAGCAAGGCCTAAGGCACAGCAGATGAGATAGAGGACTATCACCGCTTTTCTCTGAGACAGGCCCATCAGTACGAGGCGGTGGGAAACGTGGTCTTTGCCGGGATGGGTCAGGGGGTTTATGCCCTGGCGCAAGCGGGAGATGACCACCAGTGTCGTGTCGAAAATGGGCACACCCAGAACCACCACAGGGATCATCCAGGTCACTATGCTTGGGCGACCGGGAAAGCGGAGCTTGACACCCACCACCGCCAGGATGAAGCCCAGGAACATACTCCCCGCATCGCCCATGAAGATGGTCGCGGGATTGAAGTTGTAATACAAGAAACCGATGCAGACCCCCATGAGGGCCGCAGCCAGACTCCCCACCAGATATTGCCCGTTCATGGCCGCGAGCAAGAGAAAGAACGCAGCAGCCACGGCCCCAACCCCTCCAGAAAGCCCGTCCATGTTGTCCAGGAGGTTCAAGGAGTTGGTGATGCCCAATATCCAGAGAAAAGTGATCCCCACATTCAGAGCGGGGTAGGGTAAGAAATTCACCTGAACGCCAAGAATGATCAGGATACTGGCAGCAACCGCTTGTCCCAGTAGCTTCAACAAGGGAGGCACCCCCCAGCGGTCATCCCAGATCCCCAGGAAGGAAACTATGGTGGCGCCCACCAGAATGCTGATCAACTCTGAGACCACCCACCGTTCGCCAAAAAGCAGCAGGGCCACGATGAAACCTGCGTAGATGGCAATCCCTCCCAGGAGGGGTACCGGAGTGCGATGAAGCTTGCGGGAATCGGGTTGATCAACGATCCCCAAGCGGCTGGCTGCACGGCGAACGACTGGTGTGGCGCCGAGGACCAGAAGGAGCGCGCTTGTGAAGACGAGCAGAAGGTTGATCACTGGCTCAACTCCTCCAGTCCGGC
>JAUWYD010000034.1 GCA_030616025.1 Chloroflexota bacterium | reverse complement strand
CAGTCTCATTGTGGACGAGGTGGGGTTCCGCAACCTGGCGGGGATGATTGACCCGGGCAAGGTTGGATGGTTGAAGTTGGAGGGACCCGCTGAGAACCTGGAGATCAACGCGAAGAAGGATTATCGCTTCGGTGATCTGCGTACACTGAAGGGGATTAAGAGCGACGCTGTCCAGTTGGCCCCTGATCTGTTCGAGCAGTGGCACTTTACGACCATCAAGTATGCGTTCATGGAGCAGAACCTGGACGGGGTACGGTTGAGGAAGGTGCAGAAGAAACAGCGATATGGGAGGATTGCCGGAACTGTGGGGAAGGACGGTTGGGTCAGGCCACCTCACCTGCACCTAAACCCACAGGATTTATTTGGCTATCTGGCCGATCAGGAGCATGACCGGACCTGGGTTTGGGAATTTGACCCGGACTGGCTCAGGCGGGCGGAGAAGTTGGAGCACTTGGTGGAGCGGGCGACTTACGAGATTGCCCTGTTTGCTCCTCGGAAACGGGCGAAGGCGCCTTCACCTCTGCGGCTTGAACCTGTTTTAGCTTCTTAATCTGCTCCTCGAGTTGGCGTCTTAGGTCTGGCATTGTGTCTTTACTCCTCCGCTATTCCCACACGGTACTCGACTGCAAGTAGTGCTTTCTGTTCCCTCAGTTCGGACAAGTTGGCCCGCAACTCCGAGAGGCGTTGTGTCATTGCCAGCAGGGCGGATTGCCACTCGCTCTCGACTTCCTCTACAGAGCGAACCCGTTCTACTATGCGCAGGTCCTCCCGGAGTTGCACGCGACGCTGGTGAATTTGCGATCGCAGGTCGGCAATTGTAACACCTGCTTTTGCGATATCATCCTGTGCAAGCTCGATTGCTGCCTGCTGTACTGTGATCTGGCGTTCTACTTCCTCCGCCGTCAGTTCGACTACAGTGGTGGTGCGGGTGAGACGGATTTCGGCGATCTTGACTTCCAGGGTGGCCATGTCATCCTGGAACTTCTCGATCGCTAACTGCTTCTTCAGAATGTCGGCGTCTGCTTTCTCCACATCGGCTGCGGAGCTCGCGGGAGTAATTGATACCTTGATCTCTGCTATCTCTGTCTGAACCGCCTCGATCTTCACCTCGAGGTTTGCAATCTCTACCTCATGCTTCCGGATAGCAACGGCAGCCTCACCAACAGTCAGGGATACGGACTGTGGGAGCCCTTTGAGCCTGGTATCTGCAATGCTGGTTTCTAGCACCTCGATCTGTTCACGTAGGAAAGCAATCGCACTTTCCTGGTCTTTGATCTGTGCCTCCAGGTTTGCAATGTCCCTAGTTGCGGCGTCTTGTAGCTCAGCTACAGTCAGGGCTTCCCGCGCAATCCGCGACTCTTCCTGGTAGCGGATCTGGCGTTCTCGGAGCGCAAACTGTGTCTCTGCGATCGCAGTCTGTAGCTCTGCCATGTCCACATCAAGGCCCGCCTTCGCGATCTGGTAATCGCTCCTGACTCTTCGCTTACGGATTGCTTCCTGTTCATCGCGCGCCTTCTCTTCTTCCTTGCGTGCATCCTCGGCCTTTTGCCGAAGGACGCTGTCCACATACCAGTCTTTGTACCGATCTTGATAGCCAAGTGCATGTAAACCCTCATAGTAATCCCCCTGTGTGATCACATCTTGCTTGAAAAGCCTGTCCAAAGTTGCACGGGACGGACGCTGTACCTTCGCCTCACGGTCAATATCCCACTCATCGAGCAGTTGCTGGATTTCTCCTGCTGGAACCCCAATGGCTCCCAGTCGGCTACTGGCTTCGCTTGGCGTGATCTCGTTGTGGACATACAAGTTGCGGATATGCTTGACTTGCTGTGCAATGCGTTTCTGCTCGGCTTTCATCAACTCCCGAGCAACCAGGTAGGATGCTAAATCCGCCGGGTAGCCGATCTCCCCTAACCAGGTTGCGGCTTCGGCTGTGGTGATAGCCCCAACGTTCAGGAATGAGAGAATATCCGCTTTTGTTGCCTCCCGGTCATCCTGGGTCCCAAAGCGGATCGTGAACTCGGTCATCCGTTCGGCATTGAGGTTGTCGTAACCCAGGTCCAGGTAGTTGCGCTTGACTTCATCCCTGGTGAGGACACCGAGAGCATACATCCTACGAACGTCAACCCGGGTTAGGGGCCTGTAAGCCGTTCTCTTGATGTAGTCCCGCCAAGTGGCCGGAATGTCGGAGATGCGCAGGAAGGTCTCCAGGTCCTCCGTGTCAAATTCCGGTACACGGTAGAGGATGTCGAGGACGGTATTCAGGCCGGGCAACTCCCAGTGCGCACGCCAATACTTTTCAGCCCACCCATCAACGTCACCTTGCTTGTGCATCCATTCGAGAAACTCATCTGGACGGTCCTGGTCGTAACCCCACTCAGTGGCCACGTCATCCCTCCAGGCTTCACGGACGGCCATCCTAACCAGGTCACTCGAGCCGGGGACCATTCTGGCAAGTTCGTATAGTTTAGTTGCATTGTCGGCACTGTAGCCAAGACGACTTAATTCTGCTGCTACATCGGCGGGACTGCCGCCCGTCAGGAACTGGTGGGTGAACAGTTCAACGGGGCCTAACCGAGGCTGTAGAATTGATGCCCAGTCATTGATCAGGTTCTCTGACCAACCCCCGTCCGCAAGGTGCTCACGGAGTTCTGCGGTCAAGGTTGGATCACGCCAAATCATCGCCCAGGCCGCCGATGGGTCAACCCGTCCCGGCCTTAGTAGCCGGTTGATCAGATAAGTAACCGGGGCCATTAGTGAGCCGGTAACTGTTCCAACCACTGCACTCCCCGCAGTTGCCCCAAGTAAGCCCAGGCCAGCCGCACCAAATTCCCCGTCCTCGGCCAGGGCTTGGTTAACCAAATCCTTGATAGGTTGCGGTTGGCCGTCGAGGTCGCGGTACCAGCGAAGGAAGGGTCCAAAAACCCTGAGCGCACCAGGGCGCAGGAAGTGCATGAACTGTTCCAGGCCCCAGGTGAGCCAGTCGGTGAAGGTTTCAATGGCCTCATTGAACAGCCAGGCAAAGAAACGCTCTATTGTATCCTCAAACTTCTGGCCGAGCCCCCCCGGTTTGCCCGGTAACTCTGGGGGCGTTAGCGGCTTTGTAGGTTTGGCCATACTGCTCCTTAGTAGCTATCGAGACAGTAGACAATCACTTCGTCGCTGTATATGCTGGTGCTCACAGGGCCACCAACACAAATTACCCGCGCCGCCTCTCCCCCGCTCAGCATAACAGTCTCAACGAGTGCAGGGGGCGTTGCTGGCGTGGGATACACAAACGCAGGAGTTGGTGTCTCCCCACAAGCGAGCATGGGCAACAGCACTAAAATCAAGAGGGCAATTCTCTTCACCATCTTCGACATAGTTCGTCCTCCACTTTGTCATACATCCAACCTGGTGGGTCTGCTAGGAAGTCGTGCAGGGTGATCTTGAACGGAACCCAGACAGTATTCATAAAGACGGATAGGTCCCAGTACATTCCCTCGAGCGCAGTCCAGGCATAACCCAGAAACCCGGCAACGGTGCCGTAAGGGTTGTTTTTGAAGTTCGTGACCCAGGTAGACACAAGATCATACCAGGTCCGCACTGTGCTGTAGCCAGCGATAAGCCACGGGGCGATATTCGCAACCCAGTTCCTGGCGGTATCGTACTGCACCCGCGCCCATGACTTGGTTACTTCGTACCAGGCAACAAACTTGTCATAGAACGACACCACCCCGGCAGTGATGTCGCTGGGGAGCCAGTCAAAGAGCCGCACAGCCGCGTGAGCCAGGTGATCTGCCCAGCTGGGAACCCAGGCTCCTACCCGGCCTCTGATTGCGATTAGCCAGGCAGAGAATGTTGGATAGCCGTGGTATAGGTAGCCCAGGAGGGTAGCAACTACATTGACCAAGGGCGTTGCAATCCTGTCCGCTGCGTTCTCAATCCAGTCCTGGAACCTGGCCCTAGCCGCACTTCTGTAGTAACTAGCGAAGTAGTGATTAGGAATGCCGCTGGTCAAGTTCGCAGTCCACTGCTCTGGCCGGTAGCCAGAGTCCAGCCACCACTGTGGAGGTCCTGTCCAGAACCTGGGCAGGAGCATCCTCGTCCAGAAGGGACTCAGGCTCAGACTAAAATGGAGATAGTACATATACTGCCCGGTGAGGTTCCACCAGAGAACATTCAACAGGCTGTAAATTGTGGTTTCCATCTACTTCATCCTGTCAGGACAAAGGCCAGATCAAGCTCTTTCGCTTTAGTCTCCAGGATATCGGGCAGATCAGCCGAGTTCCACTTGTCTAGCGGAACGTCTACTGTCCCCGTTGATCCGTTATCTGTCACAAGCCAGACTCTGTAGGTCTGTACGACAGAGCCAGCCGGTGTCATCCTGGACATTTCGCGCGTGTCTGTAACTTTGTAACCCATCTCGTTTACCTCCTCGCATTGCGATTAGCCATCTGCTGCACCTTGGTGCCAAACCAGAAACCCATCACTAGACTTATCAGCGCCACCAACAAGTCAGGAACTGGCTGCCCCGTTACCCACAAGTAACACGTGGTTACTACGAGGATCAGGGTTACAGACGCTTGCACCAGTACACTACTCTCCAGATACTCCCAGAACTTATCCACTTGGTTCACCTCCTATTCGGGTTCTGCTACTGTTAAGATGATGTCATCAAAGTAGGCAATATCCTGCTCTGGCGCATCCCGGCCAGTCAGACGCAGTACGAGTTGAACAATCGGCAGGGCTACAATCTCCTCAGTGGGAAAGGTGAGTGTTCCTATGTTCTCTGTGTACTGGTTAAACTTGAGGTCTTTGTAGACCCCCTCCACTGGGTCAAACGTGAGTTTCACGTAAAAGAATATCCGCCCAAGAGCACCAGAGGGGTTAACACTGTAAACCTCTTCCCAGTCGTCACCAGAAACCCATACATTTACCTTGTCGTTTACCCCGTCAAGTTGCACTCCTACCATATAGTGCTTTGTAGCGTCCCACAGGTCTACCATCATTGTAATATTATCAAAGTCCGTAGGGGTTGAGTACGCGAACGCAATCCCTATAGGGGATACTGTGGACATTCCCTGACAGTAGGTAAGTTGCGCGTACTTTTGAAGGGTGTTACCTGCTGTGAGTTTGGCGGAGTACCCACCACTCCGTTTGTAAACAGGGTCAATTGCAATTGCTTTGCCTGCCCCATCACTTGCCTGTGTCCACAACCCCAACCCTTGCTCAAACGTCTCGATAAACTGCACCCTACCCAACTGTTCATAAATCACAGGACTGCCAAGCCGGGCGGCCAGTTCAGCGTTGCCGATACTGAGCATCTTGCCCCAAGCGTCAGTGCTGTCAATCACAAAGGCACTCATTCGGCCTTCACTATCCAGTCTGACGGTCTGCAATGCCCCTAGGGCTGTCTCTCCCTGTAACAGGGCGTACATCGAGCCATCAGCAGCCAGCAGGACCTCCCTCAAGCCCACTGGAGAGTCGCCTACCATTACATACGCTCTTGTCCAGTCAGCGAACTCAGGCATTACCTCCCCCCCTGCTCACTCCGCAATCTTCATTTTGCAGCCCCACGCAGCAGCCCGGATGACATCATCGGTAATACAGGACAGTTGACGAAAGATGATCTTGTCACCCTCCTTTAGAGTGAGCGAGCCCGTCCAAGTGACAGCCTGATACCTGGCAGGCTCCAACGTCAAAACAAGAGGGTATGCAATAGCGGAGAGAGAGATAGCGATGTAGGCCATACCACGAACAGCGGACTGGTTGGCGATTGTAGCATGTTCTAGTTTGTACACGTAACCCGCAGGAACGGCCACGGTGTCAAATGAGTACGTAGCGTCTGAGGTCATATCGTGATCCTGAACCTCAGCCCACCTGTCGCTGTAGCCCCACAGCATTGGAAGTTTCCGCCACACTGAGCCATCCCAGCCCCAAAGACCATCCTTAAAATATTCCTCAGCAGGATTTGTAATTCCACTCATGTCCACATTCCTTCCGGTAGAGGTACTTCCATAAACATCGGACCATACTCTTCTGGTACTGGTGTGACTGTCACTTGCACAAATACCGTATGCTTAAGCTCAGCATCAGGAGCCCATCCGCGCAACTCCAGTGCATACGGTTGCTCGTCCAGTCTCAACGAGGCAGGAAACTGGAAAAGGTGATCATCACCACGAAAAGCACCTCCCCCTGTCTCAGGAAATACTTGCCGTTCGTGATACCAAACCTGTAGGTACAAGAGCCCCGCTGAGCCTGGGGGAAACATCACATCTACATCCGTGGCCACCCCGTGACAGACCGGCATGATTTTTGTGTCCGGTACTGATTGCAGCGTCCCCCCCGTCACTTCAAGAAATGCTCCGTATCTCATTGTCCTCCAAACAAGCAAGCCCCCGCCACCCCCCACACAGTCCCCACAATGCAGGGAGGGCGGGGACTGTTTCACTCATGTTCAGATCGTTTCAACGGTGTCGTAGACGATCAGCAAGTCACCGGGCGGACTAGAGAAATCGACGTACACCCCATTACGACAGTAGATACCACCGTCGAAGGTGAAACCCCTCGTTTCCTTCACGTCCGCCACGATCTTGATCAGCCCGTCACCGCTCGACGTGTCAAGGCCGTCGTACACCACAACCTCGTGTTGCAGTTTGCGCGGCGTGAACACCAGCGCGTGGACGTTGCACGGCTTGCTGACCGCGATCCCGTCAATGAGCATACGCACGTAACCGTGTGCAGGTGCAGCCATGTCGTACCTCCTGTAGCCTAGACGTACTGCTCAAGTACGTAGGCGCAAGAGTAGTTGGCGTAGTAGGCGTAAATCTCCAGGTCAATGTCGTCGGTGTGACGTGCGTTCCAGGCCGTCAGCATCGCCGCAGGCCCGGTCAACCCACCAGAGAGCTTCTCCAGGTCGAAGATCACGCACCCGTGAGGGCAGTAGCCGTATGAGGTAATCTGCACCCACCCAGGCTCAGCCCCGCCAGTTCCTTGTACCGTGATGTTCTTTGGGTCAAGGGTGCCACAGTAGGCTGCGCCATACGCCCCGCTACCCACTGGGTTCACATTGACCTTCCATCGGATCGGAGTGTAGAAGGTCGTCGCAGCATTGCAGAGAGCCTGATAGTACCGCTTGGTGTGCTGAAACATCCCGAACTGCAATCCCATCTCGTGGACAAGATCATCGCCGTCGAGACGGTCAATCGGCTTGGTAGCACCCTGATTGACGTTGACTGTGACCTTGTTGAAAGCATGCCTGACGTGAGAATTGAGCGTGTTATCAACCAGCATCAAGCGCCGGTACGGGTAGTCACGCGCCAAGTCAAAATCGTAGTTCGTCGTAGCGGCGGTCGTCCAGACGTGCTTCTCCTCAGACTTGATGTAGCCCTTTGGAGCAAAGCCCGCTGCCACAGGAGCGTAGTGACCCCAGGCGGTGATCTTGGCACCTGTGGACATAAAGCCAGAGGTGTTGATCGTACCCCCAGCAGTCAGAGCATACGTCAACCGCAGTTGCAGCGAATTCCAGTTGCCACAGTTCAGCGCGTACATCTGGTCACCGGGATATCGCCCAAAGTAAATTGGAAAGTACCCCCAGCATCCACCGCTCGGACTGAGTTCCTTGTCGGGTGGCATACGCCCGTCGTTGTAAGCGGCCAATGCCTGACATTCCTTGCCAGTGAAACTCTTGATCACGGTTGAGCCATCCCCGATAACCTCGATCTTGGTCAGGATATCGGCCAAGAAGATGTCGGCGTTGATATTGCCAGACTGCGCGTAGATCTCCAGCATGATGTCGGATAGGACCCCGACAAGCGGCAGATCGAAGACCTCAGTCTGCGCAGCAGACGCAAAGGACCGCTCAGGAATTAGATAGTGTGTTCTCCAGAGACCCATATCTCACCCCCTCTTTTTGTAAGCGCCTAACTGCGCTTGAACTCGGAAATGCGACGGATGTTATGCACAGCACGCTGAATGTTGTCTTCCAGCGTGGTATCCGGCATCGCCGAAACTTCGCTCTGGACACGCTCCAGAAACGGGTAGAACTGGCGGTTGAACTCGATGATCTTGCCCTCCGCCTGTTCCAAACCTTGGGCGATGCGCGGGACCCCCTTATTGATCATGGCATTCTGCCAATCACTCAGGGACACCCGGCGCAATCCACGCTCCACCTTGCCATCCGCGACGGCCTTGAGAAAGTTGGCCTGCATCTTGTCAATCTTCCCTGCCGCCACCTCGGTCGGTGCAACAGTGACCTTGCGCACCTGATCGGCAATAAATGGAGCGGCGGCCCGTGCTCGCGAAATCAGCTTTGCTGCTCCTTCCTCCGGTGTTACTTTCGGCATTGTCCTATCCTCCTCCCAAACATAGTTGGGTGAAAAGGGGACGCAGTGTCCCCGCTTGATGTCAATTCTACCACACAAGCAATTTCTTGTCAAGTCTAAGGCAAGGAATAGTGCACGCCATACCACAATCAACGTACCCATACCCTCCCACTATTTCCACCCCTGCAACTACCCCAAAAGTGGCCCTAAAGCCCCTCAAAAGTGGCCTCAAACGGCACTATAAAAGGTGAAAATAGAGGTCGTGAAAAGGTCAAAACACCCACTTTTGGAGACCGTCCGAGACCCCCAAAATTTTCAACCGTTTTCCCCCCATACCCTTGATCCCCACCGAACGTTGGCCGCTTGACCTTAGAACACCTGTGCTAATCGCCCCCTCGATGCCCCCCCTTTCCAAGCACTTGCGTACCCC
>JAUWYD010000115.1 GCA_030616025.1 Chloroflexota bacterium | reverse complement strand
CAGTCTGATGGTGTGCCACATCGCCCAAGATGACGGCTCGACCACTTTGCCTCTGGCCCACAGCGCGTCATAGTATCGTCTCTGCTCACTGTTCACATCGTCGCCCTCCCACCAGGCGTTGAGGTTAGTATAGCACTCGCGGAAGACTCTGGCAATAGGTCGAAGCAGTCAACCAGGAATAACCGGCATGTCAATGCATGATTTGCTGACCCGGCTCGATGACTCAGCTTTCCTTGGCTTCAGGGTCTGGGACTTCTCTTTTCGTAGCCTGCGAAGCAGATATGGTCTGACCTTTCTGGGCAGGATCATGCTCCGTCACCCGCTGAAGGCGGTTGCAGGAATCCTACAATACCGACGGCTCTTGCGACGGCGCACGAAGCAGAGCGACATCACGCTGCTGCACGAGGGCGCGGAGGAGGATCTCATAGCCCGCTTGGTGATGGCGAAGACAGGCCTGTTGGTTGCCGTGGGGTTCTGTCAGAAGCCTCTGGCTCCAGGGTGCCCCGCAGGGCGTCCCAATCATGACTGTATCTTCTTGGATGAGTTGGACCTGGAAGATGAGGCGGAGCCCGCGCATCAGGTCTGTGTTCAGTGCGACATCAGGGCGATAGGCATCCGAGCGCTCCTGGCCGGAGCCAATATGCATATCATGACCTCTGCCTTGGACGTCGCCCGCGATGTGATGATCCCTAGCGTAGACTACCAGCGGTTCACGAGTGCCATGATGTGTCTCTGCCCCTATTCCATCCAGGCCATAGCCTTGCCCCTGATCATCTGCGGCATCGAGGGCTTTCTTGTCGGCTATGCGTCGGGTAACTGCGTGGATCATCAGCAGTGGCTGCTGGCTGATAGGGGGACAAAGAGAGAGATGACAACGTTGAGGCCTGGTGCTTACGAGAAACTGTTGACCTTGCTCCGGAGGCTTGCAGAACGGAGAGAGAAAGAGGGGCTGCTCTACGTCAGGTTCGCGCTCCGCGGAAACATCTACGTGCCCATCCAATAGGCGGCCGCAGGGTTGCGGTTTGTCGGAAAACCAATATAATCCAGGGGGTTGTACCTAGCGGGCAGGGGACGCAGCATGGAGTTCTCCTTTACGGCCACGTCAATGAATGGTGTGCCCATCCGCTTGCTGGCAGAGAGGTGGTCCCACACGAACGCTTGCTGTGACGACGTGTTGGGGACTATCGAGAGGCCAGACTATGTCTTGCGGGCACGCCACAATTCTCAGATAGCCGTGCGGAGGATGGCCGGGGGCCGCTATCTGCGAGTGAGGTACAGCGAATTAAGCTCCAGGCAGGGGTTCGTGATCTCTGCTCGCATTGCCTCCTCTTTCGATGAACTGGCCGTGATCTGGCGCGCCCGTAGCCTGCGGTAGGGCAAGGGTGAGAAGCGCTTGGGTTAGCCGGGCGGGAAGAGACTGACTGGCGAGGTTTCTGGGGAGCCACTTGGGTCAGACTACTAGGATGACTGGGGGCTAGACCGCTGGCTGATGGAGTTTCGCGAACAGATCACCATAGGCGTCATTTTCCTCGTCTTCGCTTACTTTGCCTCCCTGGGTTTCTGGCAACTTGTCGCGACATGGCAGCGCCTTGAGGCGCTCTTGTGGCTGCCGAGAGGTGTGAAGGCCAGATGGGGTTATTCCCTGGGCTCCTCTCTCGTGGCTGCGGCCAGTCTGTGGTTTTTTGGGACTAGAAGCGAGGAGATTTTCTCGCCTGGGCCGGCCAGCAGCGAGTTTCTCTTCTTCTTGTCCGCAGGGTTGGCTCTCGCTCTGGTGACCACGGTAATCATCTCTCTCTTCCTCGACCGGGTATGGGCCTCACTTCAGGGGCTCACCGAGCGACGGCGTTCCGATAGCGAGCTCATAGCTCTGAAATGGCTCCGTGGTACTCTGTATCTGCCATCCTCCGGGGAAGCGCCTTCGCCTGTTGTCTGTATGGCGCCCGAGCCTGGTGAGGGAATCGAGTCTTTGGAGGGGATAGCTGTCAGCTTGACCGAGGGTGGGTTTGCGGCTTTCTCCCTCGATATGAGCTCTCAGGATTCGTGGCGTTACCCCGACGCGCTAGTCGAGTTTCCGCAGGCCATCGCTTATCTAGATACCAGAGACGAGATCGATGGGAGCAGGGTGGGCGCCGTGGGCGTGGGCCTGGGGGCAGACTTGGCGATCCGCGCCGCCGCGGAGGACAGGCAAATCAAAGCAGTCGTGGCTCTTGCTCCTGTGATGCTGCCGTCACACGCCCGGCCCGGGCTGGATCTCTTACGTGAGATGTCCTACCCAGAGGCTATCCGCTGGAGTCGCGTGCATCAACGCGGGGAACTTGTGACCCGGCTGGGGGCTTTGGAGCATGTCTCCGAGCTGGATTCACAGCCCCTGCTCATCGTCTACGGTGAGGAAGATAGACTAGTTCCCTCTGCAGGATTGGATGCGTCCCAACGTGCCACGAAGGTGAAGCCCATTCCGGGGCAGGGCCACCGAGGTCTCGAACGAGACGCGCAGGTGATGTCCCTAATCACCGGTTGGTTTCACGAACATATCTAGGAGGAGCGGTGGTCTTGGATACCGCATTGTTCAATCTGATTAACGGCTCGGCCGGCCGGGTGGCGGTTGTAGACAGCCTGATGCGCTTGTTGGTGAACGACTATTTCTTGCCCACTGCTCTTTGCCTCCTGACGGCCGCTCTTTGGTTCGCTGGCAGTAGCAAGCAGGAGAGGGGGAGGAATCAGCGAGTCATTGTATCGATTATCATGGCCGTTCTCTTGGCCAATGTCGTGGTGAAGCTCTGCAACCTGGTCTTCTTTAGACCGCGGCCCTTCTCCGTGCAGCAGGTCAATCTCCTCTTCTACAGACCTTCCGATTCCTCCTTGCCCGCCAATTCCGCCGCAGTCGCTTTCGCCTTCGCAGGGGTCGCCTGGCAGCGCCATCGCTGGCTGGGCGTCGTGATGGGTGCTCTGGCCGGACTGTTTGCCATTGCCCGCATCTACTGCGGCGTACACTACCCATTGGACCTAGTAGCAGGCGGACTGGTTGGGTCTGTCTCCGCCTATCTGGTGGGGAAAAGCCAAAGGGCTCTGGAGCCGCTGATGGCCGCCGTCATCGGGGTCGCGCGGAGGCTGTATTTGGCCTGAAGGGGATCGTCGCGCTAGGCAGAAGTTCTCTGCTGTCCGAATTCGTGTTGACAGGGGAAGCTCATGATCAAGTCACCGCGACTTCATCTCTTTGCCCTCGGCGGCTACCTCCTGTTGACCGTCTTGATGACGTACCCCCTGCTTCTTCACTCCACCACGGCTATTCCTGGAGATGGCTTCGACGGCTGGGACAACTACTGGAACCTGTGGTGGGCCAAAACGGCGGTCCTCGATCTCCATGATAGCCCCTATTTCACTACCTACCTCTACTACCCCACAGGGTACAGCCTCCTCTTCCACACCTTGAACATCTTCAACTCCCTACTGAGCCTGCCCATCCAGCTATGCTTCGGCCTGACTGTTTCATACAACTTCATCGTTCTTTTCTCCTTTGTGATGGGGGGCTACGGCGCCTATCTCCTGGCCCTTCACATACTGAAGGTGAGAGATAGATCGAACGATCACGTCGTTGCGTTCCTGGCAGGCGTCGTCTTCACTTTTTCGCCTTTCCATCTTGCTCATCTGTTGGGACACATGTCGGTCATCTCAGTGGAATGGTTGCCCTTGTACACGGTGGTGCTGGTCAAATCCCTTGCAGCCGAGAAGATACGTCTGGGCTCGCACATCGGGTTGCCCGTGCTCTTTCTCGTTCTGACTGCCTTCTGCGACTGGTATTTCGTTCTCTATCTACTTATCTTTACTGTGCTCTATCTCGGCTACAGGACATGGATTCAGCGCCGACTTGGACCACCACTGCTGAGGACCGGGCTGATACTGGTGCTGAGCGGCATAGTTCTGTCCCCTCGGCTAGTACCTATGGTGATAGAGGCTCTCCAGGAACCTGCCTATCTCCTTTCCCCTTTTGACATGACGCTGCGTCTCTCCGCTGACCTGCTGGCCTTCGTCACTCCCAACGAGTTTCACCCTATATGGGGAGAGGCGGCTGCTCGGCTGAGCGAGACCTTTGGCAGCAGTACCTACGAGAGGATGGTCTTCGCGGGTTACATTCCGTTGGCCCTGGTTGGATACGCCCTCTGGCGTAGGAGACGTGCGGCCTGTGTGTGGCTTGCCAGTTGCTTGACGTTCTTCGTCCTATCTCTGGGGCCCTATCTTCATATTGCGGGGCGACAGATGCCCGTCCCGCTTCCGTATTTAGCCTTGTACCACCTGCTGCCCTTCTTCAAGATTGCTCGCTCCGTCAGCCGCTTCGATGTAATGGTCATGCTCAGTCTGGCTCCCCTGACCGCGCTGGGCCTTCAGCGGCTGGTGACCCCTTTGACCAAGACCGGGAGGAGAGCGTTGTCATTGGCCACCCTAGCTCTGGTCTGTTTCGAGTTCCTGCCGGTGCCCTATCCTGTATCCGAAGTGGAGGTCCCGTCCTTCTATCAGAGCCTGGCCGTGGATGAGGAGGAATACGCCATCTTGGAGCTGCCCATGAACAGGGATCGCCCCGCTCATTTACTGTACCAGACGGTGCACCACAAGCCTATCATCACTGGTTATCTCGCTCGGTCCAACCCGCTTGCGCTGGTGGAACGGGTCCCCGTGCTGCAGCACTTCCGGTTCCTGGGTCCTGACATCATAGCTCAGGCTCCGGGGGAGGTTGCCCCCCAGGTCTTTGAGTATCTCGGCATCAGATATGTGATTGTGCACCAGTACATGTTGCCGCCCGGGAAGGAGAGGGAGGCGGTCTTTGGGCTAGTACAAGAGGTGTTCGCCGATCAGTTGCCTTCCTACCAGGACGAGCAGATCACTGTCTACCAGGTGGGTGAGCAGGAGCCAGGATCACCGTTCCTCATACTGGGTCCTGAATGGGGGGAGCGGCAGAAATGGCAGGGCAAGCCGGTGCGAGAGCTTGGCTTGGAGGCAAGCTGCGTCATCATCGCTTCCACCGCGGGCGAAACACAGTTC
>JAUWYD010000235.1 GCA_030616025.1 Chloroflexota bacterium | reverse complement strand
GGCCGAGAACGACGGTGCGACCTGTCTGATCATAGAACTGGATACTCCAGGTGGATCGGTCCAGGTGACAGAGGAGATTATCCAGGACATGAAGGCTGCGACCGTGCCCATCGTGATCTACGTGCATCCCCAGGGTGCGAGGGCCGCCTCAGCGGGAGCCTTCCTGACCCTGGCCGCTCATTCCGCAGCCATGGCTCCCAGCACCCGTACAGGAGCCGCCCACCCAGTGGATATGTCGGGGGAAGGGATGTCCGAGGCCGTGGAGGCCAAGGCCGTCAACGATGCCGTGGCTCTCATCAAGGGTCTAGCCAAGCCCCGCGGTCCTGACGCGGTCCAGTGGGCCGAGCAGGCTGTACGCGAGAGTTCGTCTATCACTGAGGACGAGGCACTGGAACTAGGTGTCGTTGACTTTGTCGCCCGTGACCTGGGAGCATTGCTGGAGGCTCTCGACGGACAGGAACTCCTCGTCAGAGAAGAGACGTTCACTCTGCATACACGGGGAGCGAACATCAACCGCATCCCCATGAACACCATCGAGGGCTTCCTACATACTATCACCGATCCCAATATCGCTTTCATCCTGATGACCTTGGGCCTGAACGCCATCATCTTCGAACTCTCGCAACCCGGAGGGTATCTGTCCGGGATCCTCGGAGCAATCTGTCTTGTCCTGGCCCTGTTCTCCTTGGGAGTACTCCCTGTTAACTGGACGGGCCTGATATTCGTCGTCCTGGGCTTCGTTCTCTTGCTGGCTGATGTGAAGGCGCCCACCCACGGCATTCTCGCCACGTTGGGCGTCGTCTCCTTCGTTCTGGGTTCCATGATCCTATTCAGTTCCCCGTTCGCCCAGGTTTCTCGAGGTCTCGTCGTAGGAGTGGGTTCGGCCATGGGCATCTTCTTCGCCTTCGTCATCGCCAAGGTTTTCGGGGCTCATCAGCGGAGACCGACCACCGGGATCGAAGGGCTGATGGGCCAGCTAGCGGTGGCCCGTTCCAATCTAGACCCCACGGGCACGGTCTTCTTGAAAGGCGAATTGTGGCAAGCAGTCGCCAGTGAGGGAACGGTGAAAGAGGGAGAGGAGGTGGAAGTCTCGGATGTGGACCGTTTCAGACTGCGGGTGAGAAGGGTCGTTAGCGGGTCTGATTAGCAGTGATAGGCAAACAACAATAGGGAGACAACAAGGAGGCATAAACTGTGGAGGAAATACTGCAACTCATAACCGGCTTGGGTTTCAGCGCTCTGATTGTCGTCATCGTCTTGCTGGGGTTGCTGAGCTCAGCCATCAAAATCGTACAGGAGTATGAGCGGGGGGTGATTTTCCGCCTGGGGAGGCTGGTCGGAGCCAAGGGGCCGGGCCTGTTCTTCATCATCCCCATCGTGGACCGCATGGTGAAGGTTGATTTGAGGGTAGTGACACTGGACATCCCCTCTCAGGAGGCCATAACCAAGGACAACGTGACGGTAACGGTCAACGCCGTGGCCTATTTCCGCGTCGTGGACCCCTCCGATGCCATCGTCCAGGTGGAGGACTACATGAAGGCGACCTGGCAAATCGCGCAGACCACTCTGCGCAGCGTGTTGGGTCAGTCGGAACTGGACGAGCTTCTTGTGAACCGCGAGGAAATCAATCACAAGCTACAACAGATCATTGACGAGCAAACCGAACCTTGGGGCATCAAGGTCAGCATCGTCGAGGTCAAGGACGTCGAACTGGCCGAGTCCATGAAGCGAGCCATGGCTCGCCAGGCCGAGGCCGAGCGAGAGAAGCGGGCCAAGATCATCCACGCCGAGGGTGAGTTCAACGCCGCTCGGAAGTTGACAGATGCCGCGGGAACCATGTCCCAGGAGCCGGCGGCCATTCAGTTGCGCTATCTACAGACCTTGAGCGAGATAGCGATGGAGAAGAACTCCACCATCATCTTCCCGATACCTATCGAGTTCATGAAGGCCTTCGGCTCGTTCCTCGGCCAGGGCGAGGAAACGGAATAGCAGGTTGGGGGACAAGCGGTGGAACGCTGGGAATACGAGATCACCACTCACACGGCAGGAGAGGTGCTGAAGGTGCGGGAGGAACTTGGACATCCTCCCGACCCGCAAGGCCCCGATGTCGTCTATTGCGATACTGAGGGTGTGTGCTTCTTCGATGAAGCCCCGAACCCCTACGTGGAGGCCATCGTTCACATCCTGAACGAGAAGGGTAAGGAAGGCTGGGAGTTGGTCCAGATCGCCTTTCGCCAGGACGACTTCATCTGCATCTGGCGACGGGAGCTGTAGCCATCTCACCTCCCAAAGACCGTGAAACCGTGGGCGCTCATCCCAAAGATGAGCGCCCTCCTATTGGTTCTCCGCTCCAAGCCGGCTGCTGAACCTGGCATCCACCGTGAAGTTGGGATGCCGAGGCCAGCACGTACGAAGGGGGTAGTGTGCTGTCCGGCGCAGGGGTCGAGGCACGCCCCTGGGAAAGCACCGCCCCGCCCGAGGCTACGAGCAAGGAGATGCTCTTCACAGCACCATCCCTCTCACCTCGACCTAGGGGACGGTAGTCTCTGATACGGGGATTGCTATCAGGCGCAAGGTCACAGGCCGGCCGATTTCCTCGGTTATCACATAGTCGAGATGCTCGGCTGTCTCCTCTTCCACTTCTTGGACCGCGTAGACAGTCACGGTGAGTGCGATGGTATCAACACGCTGCTCGAGATCGAAGCCCACAAGGGATACGCCATCCAACTTGTCGACCTCCCGATTGAGCGCGCGGCCGACTACCTCCAGTTCCTGGGTAGCCTGCACCGTCCTGCCGGAGATGAAGGCCAGAGGCAAGGAGACCACCAGTAGCAGAAGCATCGACGCGACCAGCCCACGGCGGAGTTGGCTTTCTCGTTCTCTCACACCCCTTGCCGGACGGAAACCGAGGAGCAGGAAACTCACGGCCCCAGCAAGCGTGATGCCGACCAGGTTCGCGCCGAACAACAGCAATCCCCCTCCCGCCACCGCAAACTGACGCGCTGCCAGCCCAATACCGACAACCCCCAGAGGCGGCACGAGAGCTGCCGCGATGGCCACGCCAGGTAGTGCCGCAGACACATCCTTGCGCGATACGGCATAGGCTCCCGCTGCGCCTGAGGCCAGCGCGACCACGAGATTCAACAGATTGGGCGAGCTGCGCGCCAGGATCTCCTCAGTAGTCCCGGCCACAGACTGTATGGAAGCGAGAAAGAGGCCGACGACCACCGCCAAGAAAATGCCCTTGATAGCTGATTCAGCAGCGTCACGCAGGAGGCGGACGTTCCCCAGGGCGATGGCTAGAGCTATGCCGATGATAGGGCTCATCAGTGGGGCAAC
>JAUWYD010000098.1 GCA_030616025.1 Chloroflexota bacterium | reverse complement strand
ATTCGCACGATTCCAGACATACGTGAAGCAACAGTACAGGTCAGGTTACCCAATCAAATAATCGTGCAGGTCGGAGAACGTCAAGCTCGCGTGATGTGGCAGACGGGAGAGCAGCGATACGGCGTAGATGATGAAGGCACGATCCTGCCCCTCCGAGCGGAGACAGAACCCTCCATCCCGCTGATAAGGGATCTTGACTCCAGACCTCGTCAAGCAGGTGAGCAGGTCGATCTGGAGATAATATCGGCCGTTGAGAGATATCAGACCTTACTCCCAAGCGTGAAGGAGTTTAGCTACTCGCAACAATACGGGCTAAGCCTGGAGAATGAGCATGGTTGGCGGGTATACCTGGGAAATGGTGAAGGCGCAGAAGTGAAAGTGGCCATCATGGAGGCACTTGTGCAGAGGTTGGAGAGCCAAGGGGCGAGCGTAGAGTTCATCGACCTCCGTTTCCAGGAAGGCCCACATTACCGCCTGGCTGGAGAACCATAGACCACAGGCTGCACCAAGATGCGGGGGGAGCGTGACGTGGATGAAACGATAGTTGCCATAGATGTCGGAACTACGAAGGTGTGCACGTTGGTCGGCGAACTGAGCGAAGAAACGGCGGTCCGCATCGTGGGGATAGGTGTCTCACCCTCACGGGGGGTGCGCAAGGGTGTTGTGCTTGACATCGAGCAGGCAACTCAAGCCATCACGATGTCCGTGCAAAAAGCGGAGCAGATCTCCGGCTACGAAATAGACAGCGCCTTCGTTGGCATGGCGGGTGCTCACATCTCCGGGCTCAACAGCAAGGGGGTAGCTGCTATCTCCCGGGGCGAACGCACCATCGTCCAGGAGGACATTGATCGCGCCTTGGAGGCGGCTCGTGCCGTAGCCCTACCCGCCAATCGTCAGTTGATTCACGTCATCCCGCGGGGTTACATCGTTGATGACCAGGACGGGGTCCGCAATCCGCTCGGCCTCCGAGGGTTTCGTCTTGAGGTTGAGGCTCACATTGTAACCGGAGCCTCCACCTCAGTCCACAATCTGGTGCAATGCGTGCAGGGCGCTGGCGTGCGCGTTGGGGGGCTCGTACTGGAACCCATAGCCGCGGGTGAGGCGGTGCTAACCGCGGCTGAAAAAGAACTCGGAGTTGCCCTGGTGGACATCGGGGGGGGTACGACAGACCTGGCCATATTCATCGACGGGAGCGTATGGCATACCACTGTTCTGCCCGTCGGCGGGAACCACTTGACTCACGACGTTGCTGTGGGGCTCCGCACACCCTTCATGGTTGCCGAAACTCTCAAGACGAAATACGGCCACACGATGCCGGACACTATTGGGCCAGATGAATCCATCGATGCGACCTCCTTCGGCGACAACTCACATCGCTCCGTATCCCGCCGTCGGTTGGCCGAAATCATCAGGGCTCGATCGGAGGAGATCCTCGAACTCATACTCCGAGAGATAAAGCGCTCGGGCTACGACGGCCTACTACCTGCTGGCGTGGTCCTGTGTGGCGGAACAGCGGACCTAGCAGGGATAAAGGAGTTCTCTCGCGAGATTCTTAGTTTGCCAGTGCGCGTGGGAACACCCCACGAAATGGAGGGCCTTGTGGAGACCGTGAGAGATCCGGCCCATGCATGTAGCGTCGGCTTGCTCCTTTGGGCTCTGAGATGCGCGCCCGATGCAAGCCATAATGGCTCGCGCCAGCGACGAGGCATGATAGGGCGGTTCAGGGATCTGTTTCAGGTCTTGACCCCAGGATAGAGGACACTCAAACGCACCTGTCAACGAATGACTTCAAGGGTCACAATCAAAGAAAGGGAGGCGACAGACAATGACCTACGTACCGGAGTTGGCCAATCTTGCCAAGATAAAAGTGATAGGAGTTGGAGGTGGCGGTGGCAACGCCATCAACCGCATGATCAAGGAGAATATGCAAGGAGTGGAGTTCATCGCTGTGAACGCCGATGCTCAGGCCCTCTTCTTCTCCGAAGCACCCTACCAGATTCGCATTGGCGACAAACTGACCAAAGGGCTAGGAGCGGGCGGCGACCCCGAGATCGGAGCTAAGGCCGCCCAAGAGAGCGAAGAAGAACTCAGGAAGGCAGTACTGGACGCAGATATGGTCTTCATCACCGCTGGCATCGGTGGAGGTACTGGCACGGGGGCCTCTCCCCTCATCGCTCATCTCGCCAAGGAAGCCGGTGCGCTCACGATCGGTGTTGTCACCAAGCCCTTCACCTTCGAAGGGACTCGTCGCAGAGAGGTGGCGGAGCACGGCATCAAGGACCTCAAGCAACGGGTTGACACGCTGATTGTGATCCCCAACGACCGTCTACTGGAGTTGGTGGACAAAAAGGCCTCCATCCAGGAAGCCTTCTCCTTCGCCGATGATGTGCTGCGTCAAGGGATACAGGGGATCTCTGAGCTGATTACAGTCCCAGGTCTCATCAACCTAGACTTCGCGGACGTACGCACCATTATGGCCAAGGGGGGGTCAGCGCTGATGGCTGTAGGACGGTCGTCTGGCGAGACACGAGCCGTTGATGCCGCCCATGATGCAGTGAGCAGCCCTCTACTGGACGTGACCATCGATGGAGCGACGGGAGTTCTCTTCAACGTGACCGGAGGGACAGACCTCACGCTTCACGAAGTGAATGAGGCGGCCAGAGTCATCAGGGAAATGGCTCATCCCGACGTGAATCTCATCTTCGGAGCCGTCATGGATCCCGAAATGGTTGACGGCGAGATGCAGATCACCGTCATCGCCACCGGCTTTGACGGAACGGTGAAGCGACTCACCGAGACAGACAACAAGATCGTGTTCCCGGCACCGGACTTCCTCAGCGACAACCTGGATATTCCGACCTTTCTGCGCCAACGGAAGTCTCAAGTGTAGGGAAGCTTCAGCCGTCGGTACTCCCGACGGCTGACGTCTTTCTGTCCTCCTCCCTTTCGGGGCCGAAAGGCCCGCTTTCTGCGCAAGCAGAGTCTGCACTCTCTTGCCAGAAGGATCCTTTCCAGGGGGAAGGTTTCTGCGCCACCTTCCCCCTCCCTTTTTCCCCCCCACGACAAAAACCCGCCGCGATTCCCAAACTTTAAGGTTCAGGCGGCTTTCCGGCCTTGCCATATTCTCCGCATTGTGCTAAGTTCACTAAGCTCTGCGCCACAACATGTTGTAGCATCGTTCGGACTATGTACCACATGCAGTACCTTAGAAGGTCATCCGGACAGAGGTCTCCATCTTATCGAAGGAGGAGAGACCATGAAGTGCCCGTTCTGCACGAGGAAGGATACTAGGGTTATTGATACCAGGGAGGTGGGTGACCGCATTCGCCGACGCAGGGAGTGCAAGAGCTGCCACCAACGCTTCACTACCTATGAGCGAGTGGCGAAGACGAGCCTCCTCGTGGCAAAGAAGGACGGGCGCCGGGAGCCTTTCGACAACGAGAAACTCCTGAAAGGGATCCTTCGTGCCTGCGCCAAGCGCCCAATCCCTACGGAGACCGTTGAACTAATGGTCAAAGACGTAGAGAGAGAACTCTATGAGTTGGGACGAGCGGAGGTGGAAAGCGAGCGCATTGGCCAGATGGTGATGAGCCGATTGAGGGAACTGGATGATGTAGCGTACGTGCGATTCGCTTCCGTATATCGTCGCTTCCGAGACGTGGATAGTCTCGCTGAGGAAATCGAGGAGTTCAAAGAGTGGAAAAGGCGAGAAGCTGAACTGGAAGCCCAGCTTCGCCTTGACTTGTAGAACGGTTGACCAGGTCGACCTGATCTGTTGATCGCCGGAGAACTGAGATGCTGCGGGAAGGCGCGACACTCAAGCTATCGCCCAATGCGGTGACGGTGTTGGAAAAGCGATACCTAAAGAAGGATGAGACTGGCAAAGTCGCAGAGACATCGGAAGAGCTTTTCTGGCGGGTGGCTGAACATGTGGCTCAGGTAGACGCCATGTATGACCCATCCGCGGACGTGTCGGCCACTACTGAGAAGTTCTATGGCCCGATGACTAGTCTCGAGTTCTTGCCCAATTCCCCCACGCTGATGAACGCCGGCAAGAGTCTAGGACAGCTTTCGGCCTGTTTCGTGCTGCCCATCGAGGACTCGATGGAGAGCATCTTCGAAGCCATCAAGCACACCGCCCTTATTCATCAAAGTGGAGGGGGAACTGGCTTTTCGTTTTCCCGTTTGCGGCCCAAGGGCGATGTGGTGAAATCGACCGGTGGTATTGCCTCCGGCCCCATCTCGTTCATGGAAGTGTTCGATGCTGCGACGGAAGCCATCAAGCAGGGAGGAACCCGGCGCGGGGCCAACATGGCTGTCCAGAGGGTAGATCATCCAGACATCATGGGTTTCATCACTGCCAAGGCAGATGACAGCAGGCTCAACAACTTCAACATTTCGGTGGGCTTGACCAGGGAGTTTATGGAGGCGCTGCGAAGGGATGCCACATACGCACTCGTCAACCCTCGTTCCGGAGAAGTCGTGAAATCCCTGCGGGCTAGGACAGTCTTCCGTAAGATATCAGAGATGGCCTGGAAAAACGGGGATCCCGGGGTGATCTTCCTCGACAGGCTGAATGAGAGCAACCCTACGCCTCTCGCAGGCGAGCTCGAAAGCACCAACCCTTGCGGTGAGCAACCCCTCCTACCCTTCGAGAGCTGCAATCTGGGTTCCATCGACGTGTCCAAGATGCTGGTAGACGGTGGGATTGACTACCAACACCTGGGAGAGACAGTTCATTGTGCCGTGCATTTCTTGGACAACATCATAGATTGCAACAAGTATCCTCTGCGCGAGATAGAAGAGATGACGCTGGCTAGTCGTAAGATAGGCTTGGGCGTCATGGGCTTCGCACACATGCTCATCCGCCTGCGCATACCGTACGACTCGGAAGAGGCTGTGAACATCGCTGAAGAGCTGATGAGTTTCATGCAGGAGAAAGCCAGGCAAGCCTCGGCGGCCCTGGCGGAGCGAAGGGGTGTCTTTCCAAACTTCGCGGGCAGCATCTACGATGCTCCCGGTCGCAGAAAGATGAGGAATGCCACTGTAACCACAATCGCCCCCACCGGCACCATCAGCATCATCGCTGGTACCTCCAGCGGCATTGAGCCAATCTTCGCTCTGGCATACAGGCGACATGTCCTCGAGGGAGAAGGGCTGCTAGAGGTCGACCCCATCTTCGAGGAGGTGGCCCGCGAGCAAGGTTTCCACAGCCAAGAACTGATGAAAAAGGTAGCGAGGACCGGCAGCGTGCAGAACCTTGAGGGCGTACCAGCGGAGACACGAAGGATACTTGTTACCGCGCATGACGTTGCTCCGGAGTGGCACCTCCGCCTCCAGGCCGCCTTTCAGAAGTACACTGACAACGCCGTTTCCAAGACTATCAACTTCTCCCACGATGCGACAAGGGAGGATGTAGAGAGGGCCTATTTGCTCGCCTATGATATCGGCTGCAAAGGAGTAACCATCTACCGTGATGGCAGCCGAGCGTCCCAGGTATTGACCAGGGGTGTG
>JAUWYD010000056.1 GCA_030616025.1 Chloroflexota bacterium | reverse complement strand
GCTTACGAGGCGCTTGCTCTACCAACTGAGCTAGGGTGGCTCAGATGGGCCGTGCTGGATTCGAACCAGCGCCACCCTGCTTAAAAGGCAGGTGCTCTAACCAGACTGAGCTAACGGCCCATCGGGGACTGAACCCCTATGAGTATTATAGCACAGGGGAGGAAGGATTTCAACCTTATCGAGAGGAGGGTTACGAGGAAGACGGACACTCTTGTGCTTCGGCCGAATACGGGGCAGTGCTGCTGGGCGCTTTGAGTCCCCCTAGACCGCTGATGGTTTGAGCCAAGGAATTCGATTTCCTGGCGGTCCTGCGGGCGTTGCGCAGAGGCGCGCCAGAATGAATTCCCGTGCAAAGGTCAAAGAGTCCCTGCGGAGCTTCAGGAGTCTCGGCTGGGTGCGCAGGGGCAGAGCAGCAGCAACCCTGAGAAGTCCTTTTCCACAGCCTCTCAGGGGTGGTGGCCGGCACGTCAAGCCCTGCGTTATCCCTGTCTCGCCAGGTGTGGTACAATTCGCCATGACACCGTCAGTAACTCTCAGGAGGTGATACCGTGATCACTAGCAAGGTCCGTCGCGTACCCGTCGCTTACCTTCCCACACCGCTGGTGGAGATGGAGCGCCTGTCGCAGGAGTTGGGAGGGCCACGGCTCTTCGTGAAGCGGGATGACCAGACTGGGCTAGCCACCGGAGGCAACAAGGCGCGCAAGCTGGAGTATCTCATCGCCGAGGCACTGGACGAAGGTGCCGATACGGTGCTCACCGTGGGAGCCGCCCAGTCCAACCATTCCCGCCAGACGGCCGCCGCAGCGGCCATGTACGGCCTGCGTTGTATACTCATTCTCCAGGGTTCCGGTCCTGCTGACTGGAGTGGAAACCTGTTGCTCGATGACCTCCTGGGAGCCCAGGTGCATTGGGCGGGTGACAACCCTCTGCACGAGTCGATGATGGAAGTCGCGGTCGAAGAGGAAAGCGCAGGTCGCCACCCCTATCTGATTCCTGTGGGCGGCTCCAACCCCACGGGTGCCCTGGGCTATGTGGCAGCGATGGAGGAACTGGCGGGCCAGCTCAAGGAGCGGGACTTGCACGCTGACGCCATCGTCTTTGCCTCCAGTTCAGGGGGCACTCAGGCTGGGATGATCGTGGGTGCGGAGGCACTCGGCTTCGATGGCCGAGTGGCAGGCATCAGCGTGGCCAGGACGAAGAGTGGGCTGAGGGAGATTCTGCAGGAACTGGTACCTCAGACTGCGGAGATTCTCGGCCTGGACCTGAGCTTCGATGAGACTGACTTCGTCGTCTATGATGACTACGTTGGAGAAGGCTACGGTGTAATGGGGGCTCCGGAGCGGGAGGCAATCCGTCTCGTTGCCAGAATAGAGGGCATCTTGGTGGATCCCGTCTATACCGGACGCGCTATGGCTGGGTTACTCGACCTGATACGTAGCGGTGCATTCGGATCGGGCGAGACAGTCATCTTCTGGCACACCGGTGGCATTCCGGCTTTGTTCGCCTACGGCGAAGGCTTGATCAAGGCCATTCCATGAACCCCGTTTCCGTTGACTTTTCCACGGAAACTCAATAGAATCAGTCATGCCCCTCGGGGAGGGATTGGATGGCGAAGAAACTCGTGCTCGTGGACGGACATGCTCTGGCCTATCGCGCCTTCTTCGCCTTGCCTGTGGACGGCTTCTCCACCTCCCAGGGGGAGTTGACCAACGCGGTGTACGGATTCACGATGATGCTTCTGCACGCGTTGCAGGAGGAGAAGCCAGAATACATCGTCGTCACTTTCGATGCGCCTGCTGCCACTTTCCGCCACGAAGAGTTCGAAGAGTACAAAGCCCATCGTCCACCGATGCGGGAAGAGATGCGCAGCCAGATGGAGCGTATCCGCCACGTGGTACAGGCATTGAATATCCCAGCTTTCGAGGTTCCTGGCTACGAGGCTGATGATCTCATAGGATCCCTGGCACAGCAGGCCAGCGATCAGGAGTTGGAGACAATCATCATCACGGGCGACAACGATATTTTCCAGCTTGTGACCCCTCTGGTGAAGGTGGTGACACCGGGAGGCCACCGGCAGAGGTTCTCGGACGCCAAGCTATATGACGAGAAGGAGGTCAAGGAGAAATACGGCGTAGCGCCAACTCTTTTGGCTGACTACAAAGGGCTGGTGGGGGACAAGTCGGACAACATCCCTGGCGTGGCTGGCGTAGGTGACAAGACAGCCAGGCAACTAATTCAGCGGTACGGCACCATCGAGGAGATATACGAGCATCTGGATGAGATAGAGTCCACCCGGGCAAGAAAGTCCTTGGCCGGGCAGAAGGAGCGGGCGTTGCTCAGCAAGCGCCTGTCCACCATCGTTACGGATGTTCCCATCAATCTGAATCTGGAGCAGTGCCGTGCCAGCGACTACGACCGCGACGAGGTGATAGCGCTCTTTCGGGAGCTGGAATTCAGAAGCCTTGTGCAGCGGCTGCCCGCGAGTGACAGGCACCGGGTTCGGCAGATGACCTTCTTCGCTCAGGATCCTTTGACGGCTGGGGCGCATACTGCCGTGACCACGGAAGAGCAGTTGAATGCACTGCTGTCTGAGCTCGCGCGATCTCCCCGAATGGCTCTCGACGTAGAAACCACCAGCGTAGACGCCATGAGGGCGGACTTGGTAGGTCTTTCCTTTGCCACGAAGGCCGGTCGGGCGGTCTATGTGCCGGTTGGCCACTTGCTGGCGCAAGATGCAGAGGGGCAGCTACCGATGGGGTTGGTCGTCGAGCGCCTGCGCCCTGTGTTGGAGGACGCTAGCGTTCCCAAGGCAGCCCACAACGGCAAGTACGACCTGGCGGTGTTGGCGCGCCACGGGATTGCTGTGCGTGGGTTGGATTTTGACACCATGATTGCGGCCTATCTGCTAGAGCCATCTCGGCGAGGATTTGGCCTGAAGGACCTGGCGTGGAGCAAGCTCGGCTGGGAGATGAGGCCCATCACCGAGTTGATCGGAAAGGGTCGTGACCAAATCACCTTGGCCCAGGTGTCCATCGCTGATACTGCTGCCTACGCAGGGGCTGACGCCGATGCCACTCTCCGACTAATGGTGGTTCTGGAGGATGAGTTGCGGCAACGGGAGCAGTGGGACCTGTTCCGCGATGTCGAGATGCCTCTGGTAGAGGTGCTCATGGAGATGGAGATGGCAGGCGTGGCCCTGGACACGGGTGAGTTGATGCAGATATCGGCGAGCATGTATCAGCGCATCGTAGCCCTGGAGAAGGAAATCCACGGTCTGGCCGGTCATCCCTTCAATATCAACTCCACACAGCAACTGGCGGAGGTCCTCTTTGAGGAGCTTGGCTTACCTGCGAAGGCCAAGACGAAGGCCGGCTACTCCACGAGGGCCAGCGTGCTGGAGGAACTCAGGGACCAGCATGCCATCATAGACCTGATTCTGGAACATCGGCAACTGACCAAGATCAAGTCCACTTACGTAGATTCTCTCCCTCTGCTGGTGGACCGGGACACCGGCCGAGTGCACACCTCCTACAACCAGACTGGCACAGTGACGGGGCGCATCTCCTCCAGTGACCCCAATCTGCAGAACATCCCGGTGCGCACTGAACTGGGACGTCACGTGCGCTGCGCCTTTGTGGCTCAGGAAGGCTGGGTACTGTTGGCGGCCGACTACTCCCAGGTGGAATTGCGTATCTTGGCCCACATCTCCCAGGACCCCAACCTGCTGGCGGCCTTTGACCGTGGTGAAGACATCCATGCGAGCACTGCTTCCACCGTCTTCGAGGTACCCTTGACCGCGGTGACTCCCGCCATGCGTCGCATCGCCAAGACCATCAACTTTGGCATTATCTACGGGATGGGCGAGTACGGACTGGCCCAGAGAACCGACCTCTCGCTGGAGGAAGCCCGCAAGTTCATCGCCGGTTACTTTGCCCGCTATGAGAAAGTGAAGGAATACCTAGAGCAGACCAAGGACGAAGCCCGGGAGCAGGGCTACGTATCAACGTTATTGGGGCGCTCGCGGTATTTCCCCGAACTGCAAACCACCAGTCGCGCCCATGGAGGGGTGAAGCGTGCCGCTGAGCGAGAAGCGATCAACATGCCCATTCAGGGTTCCGCTGCTGACATCCTCAAGATAGCGATGGTCCGCTTGCATCGTGCGCTGAAGGAAGAGGACCTCGCTGCTCGGATGATTCTCCAGGTGCATGATGAACTGGTTCTAGAGGTGCCTCAGGAAGAGCTGGGGCCGGTGGCGCCGCTCGTGCGCTCAATCATGGAGAACGCCTGGGCTCTGGACGCTGCGCTGAAGGTGGATTTGAAGGTCGGCAAGAACTGGGAACAGATGGAGGCTTACCAGGCCTAGCCATGCTGGAGCAACCACTACACGAGATCGAGAGCCTGGTCCGAGAGGCCATCCTGGCCGCTCAGGACGCCGGCGATTTGCCCTCCTTTGATCTCCCCACGTTGGTGGTGGATCGCCCGCAGCGGGAGGAGCATGGTGATTACGCCACTAGCGCAGCTTTGCAGCTGGCCGGCACGGCACGCATGGTCCCTTTGCGCGTAGCGCAGGCGATCGCCTCTCGGATCCCCAAGACTGACTTCCTCGCCCAGGTGGAGGTGGCCGAACCCGGTTTTGTCAACTTCACCCTGGACGACGGATGGCTGACGCGGCAGGTCGATGAGATACTGGCCGCTGGGGAGAGTTATGGCAATGTGCCTCTGGGCCAGGGGCAGAAGGTGCAGGTAGAGTACGGGAGTGCCAATCCCACGGGCCCACTGCACGTCGGCTCTGGGCGGAATACTGTCATTGGCGATGGTCTCGCCAATGTCCTGGAAGCCGCAGGCTACGAAGTCCAACGGGAATACTACGTCAACGACGCCGGCACTCAAGTGAGGCTTTTTGCCGAAACGCTCTATGCTCGCTACGCTCAAGCCCTCGGTCGCGATGAGCCGATTCCTGAGGACGGCTATCGGGGCGCGTACTTGGTGGAACTGGGAGACGAAGTTGCGCGCCAGGAAGGCGAGAGGTTCCTCGAAATGCCTCGCCGAGAGGCGGTGAATGCCCTGTATGAGATAGGCTTGGAGAAGATGCTGGCTTCGATCGAGGATGACCTGACCATGCTGGGCATCACTTATGATCGGTGGTTCTCCGAACGCAGCCTCTATGATAGTGGGGTCTTTGACCACGTATTGGCTATGTTGCGCGAAAAGGACCATGTCGCTGAGCGGGCGGGTGCAGTGTGGTTTGTCTCGAGTGAACTGGGGGACGACAAGGATAATGTGCTCATCCGTTCCGATGGGGAGCCCGGCTACCTGGCCTCCGATATCGCCTATCACTATGACAAGTTTATCCGACGCGGCTTCGACAGGGTGATAAATGTTTGGGGCGCCGACCATCAGGGGCACGTACCTCGTATGAAGGCGGCGATGAGGGCCATCGGCGTGGATCCCGACAGCTTGGTTCTGATCGTATATCAGTTGGTTGCCTTGAGGCGAGGTGGCGAGTTGGTGCGGTTGTCCAAACGGACGGGGGATATCATCACCCTGCGAGAGGTCCTGGAGGAGATCGGACCTGACGCGGTACGCTTCTTTCTCCTGGGCCGCGCAGCCGATAGTCAAATGGAGCTGGATCTGGACCTGGCCAAGGAGCAGTCCAGCGAGAACCCTGTGTACTACGTGCAGTACGCCCATGCCCGGACAGCAAGTATCCTGCGCTATGCCCAAGGCACAGACTTCAGTGATGGTGACGTTTCGTTGCTGGGTCACCCGGCGGAACTGGCCTTGATTCGTCAGATGCTGCGCTTGCCGGAGGTGGTGGAAAAGGCAGCAACAAGCCTCAGCCCCCATTACCTGCCGTATTATGCTCAGGATCTGGCGGGTGCCTTTCACCCCTTCTACAAGCAATGCCGGGTAGTCTCGTCAGTCCCTGAGGACATGCCCCTCAATAAGGCACGACTGAAGCTGGTGGCAGCAGCCAAGATTGTGCTAGCCCGGGTCCTGGCTCTCATGGGTGTCAGCGGCCCCGAGAGCATGTAGAAGGTCCGTGGCCTGGCAAGGCAGGAGAGCCGCGGTGATTGACTGTGTCCCCACCTTCCGATACAATGTCGAGCAAGCGGGCGGGTAGCTCAGTTGGGAGAGCGCTTCCCTTACAAGGAAGAGGTCGCAGGTTCGAGTCCTGTTCCGCCCATTTGTTGCGCACCGGAGTGAGATAGGATCTGGCCATGGCTGTGGCGCGAGAACAAGACTTGGTGCTTCTATTGGGCGAGGATGGGAAGCGATTCATAGTGCGTTTGAGCCCCGGGGAGGAACTGCATACCCACCGGGGCTTTGTCAAACATGACGATGTTCTGGGCCAGCCCCTGGGGGCGCAGATGACCTCCCATCTGGGTCATCCCTTCTATCTTCTGCGGCCTTCCATCCACGACCTGATAATGAATATTAAACGCGAGAGTCAGATTATCTACCCCAAAGAGAGTGGGTATGTGTTGCTGAAGATGAATATCGTCGCTGGCAGCAGGGTCATTGAAGCAGGTACAGGCAGCGGCGCGCTGGCGATAGCCTTGGCCCAAGGGGTGATGCCCACCGGCAAAGTCTATTCGTATGAGAGGCGGCAGGACATGATCGATGTTGCCGCAAGTAACTTATCCAAGCTGGAGTTGCTACAATACGTAGAGTTGAAGCGCCGCGGTATCGCCGAAGGGTTTGACGAGAAGGAGGTTGACGCCCTGTTCATGGACGTACGAGAGCCTCACCTATACATCGGCCAGGTGAAAGAGGCTCTGGCAGGTGGAGGCTTTTTTGGAGCTCTGGTGCCCACTACCAACCAGGTGTCAGCCTTGTTGGAAAGGCTGCACAGTGAAAGGTTTGTGGATCTGGAAGTGAGCGAGATACTGCTCAGGCATTACAAGACAGTGCCTGCTCGCTTGCGACCTGAGGATCGCATGGT
>JAUWYD010000371.1 GCA_030616025.1 Chloroflexota bacterium | reverse complement strand
GGCGGGAGAGCCATCCCCGAAGTGCCTCAGGCGATACCGGAGCTTCGCGGCGTGCCAGTTTGCCCCATGTCCTTTGTCACGCGATGGGGTGACGTTGTAATCCTGAAGGATACGGTCAGCACGGCAATGGCCGATCGCATTGGCCGCATGATAACGCTTGCCTCCTATGGGGGGATAGGGTTTTCTTGGTATCTGCTACAGGTCAAGGATGCAAAAGGAGTTGTGGCCCCGGACACACTGAGCAAGGCTCTTCATGTGGGGAAGGTGATTCGAGAGGCTCGCGAGAAGGGCGTTGACCCGGTAGCTGAGGCGACCAGTGCAGTTGACGGCTGGTTGCTGTTTGAGGGTGAACTCACAGCCACGGAGGTGGCGGATGAACAGGCATACGCCTTCGGGCTCGGAACTCATAGGTTGAAAGGTGTCAGCAGCCACGAAGGACACACGTTCAGCATTTGGTACAAGAATGAGTACCACGTGAGTTGGATAGACGATAAGCCCTTCGTTACCAGCCCTGACTCGCTGATCATGGTAGACTTGAAGACCGGCGAGCCCGCCATCAGCTACGACTTCTCCGTGGGTGACCAGGTGGCCGTCATCGGACGTGGTGCTCATGAGGCTCAC
The DNA here is from genome assembly GCA_030616025.1 of Chloroflexota bacterium. Classification (GTDB taxonomy): domain Bacteria; phylum Chloroflexota; class Anaerolineae; order UBA7937; family B3-Chlor; genus B3-Chlor. The sequence goes on along the minus strand of JAUWYD010000371.1, from coordinate 1,270 downwards.
CGCACTGCGGAAGGGATCCAGGCTTTAGGCCCGCGGCATTTCGGGTTTGACCTTGACTATGTGCCCATCGAAGAAAGGGTGAAGGAGTCTGGCCTTTGAGGCGAGTGATGGTCAAGATGCATGAGTGCCATCAAGTTGCGAAAGGATTGGGGAGGAGTGTGAGATGGGGAACGTAGTATTGCGGACGGAGCAGGAGTGCGAGGATTTTGTGCGCGGCCTGTGCTTCATGGCGGCTGGAGGAGGAGGAAGGCCGGAGTTGGGTCTCAAGCTGCTTCTCGATCAGCTGGAGGCCGGTCGGGAAATCGGATGGGTGGACATAGACAGCCTTGACGAGGAGGCGTGGACGGCCACCGTGGCTGGCATGGGTGGCAGAGGCGGCTCAGGTGGCACTGAGGAAGAGTTGGGCGAACTTGGCTGCCTTGAGGAGAAGTATGACCCCTTGGGTCGGATGGTAGCCGCCGTCCAGGTCTTGGAGGACGATGCTGGGGTCAAGGTGGAAGCCATTGTGCCTGTGGAGATAGGGGCCAGCAACGTTCCAGCGCCGGTAGCGGCGGCGTTGGAACTCGGAATACCGGCGGTGGACGGCGACTACGCCGGTGGGAGGGCCATCCCGGAGGTGTCGCAGACCATACCCGAGGTTCGAGGGGTGCCGGTCTACCCGCTCTCCTTTGTCACCCGGTGGGGTGACGTTGTGATCCTGAAGGACACGGTCAGTACTGCGATGGCCGATCGGATCGGGCGCTTGATCATCGTCGCCGCCTACGGTGGGGTAGGAGTGTCCTGCTATCTCATGCCGGTGAAGGAAGCCAGGGAACTGTTGGCTGCGGGTACCCTCACCAAGGCGCTGGAGGTAGGTCGCGTTATCAGAGAAGCTCGCGAGAACGGCGCCGACCCGGTGGCAGAAGCGGTCAAGGCCGTGGATGGCTGGCTGCTTTTTCAGGGTGAGGTTGCCTCTTCTGAGATCGCGGATGAAGAGTCGTATGCCTTCGGACTGGGAAGTCATGAACTGACAGGCGTAGGAGACCACCAGGGTCACACCTTCAAGATCTGGTACAAGAACGAGTATCATGCGAGTTGGATAGACGGCCAGCCATTTGTTACTAGTCCAGACTCGCTCATCATGGTACACTTGGAAACCGGTGAGCCTGCCATCAGCTACGATTTCTCCGTAGGGGACCGGGTGGCTGTCGTCGGGCGGAGAGCTCATGAGGTTCATCGTACGGACAAAGGGATTGAACTCTTGGGCCCCAGACATTTCGGGTTTGACTTC
>JAUWYD010000058.1 GCA_030616025.1 Chloroflexota bacterium | reverse complement strand
CGGTCGGCTGCGAGTTGGCACAGGCCTTCCGCCGCTTGGGCGCGGAAGTGACGATGATCGTGAGCCGCGATCGAGTGTTGCCCCGCGACGAACCAGCCGCATCGCACGTGTTGGCCGACGTGTTCGCAGGCGAAGGCATTGCCCTGCATTGGAACGCCAGGGCCGAACGCACCTGGCAACAGGCGGATTCCATTCACTTGATGGCTGGGGGTAAAGAACTGGTGAGCGACGCCCTCCTGGTGGCGGCCGGCCGACGCCCCAACGTGGAGAGGCTTGGGTTGGAGCAAGCCGGCGTGGAGTACACAGAAGAAGGGATAGAGGTGAATGACAATCTGAGAACGAGCCAGAAGCACATCTACGCTGCTGGCGACTGCCTTGGCAGCTACCAGTTCACCCATTACGCGGGCTGGCAGGCAGCCATGGCCGTGCGCAACGCGCTGCTGCCCGGCGCGTCCAAAGGCGTCAAAGATCGAGTGCCCTGGACCACTTTCACCGACCCCGAAGTGGCCCGTGTTGGGTTGATCGAAGCCCAGGCGCGCGACCAGTTCGGCGACGTCGTGAGGACGTGTGATTGGCCCATGGAAAACGTGGACAGAGCCCGCGCCGAAGGCGACACCGACGGCTTCATGAAACTCGTTCATAAGCAGGACGGAACGTTGCTCGGTGCCACAATCGTCGCCAGGCGGGCAGGAGAGATGATCCACGAGTGGATCTTGGCCCTGGATCGCGGGCTGAAAGTGGGGGATCTCGCGGATGTCATCCATGTGTACCCTACCTACTCTACCGTCATCATGCAGGCCGCAGCTCACATACGGGTGGAACAACTCTTGGGTGGCCGGTCTGGCAAGGTCATTCGCAGTCTCGCGCGCCTGACAAGATAGGAAGGAGAAGGACGACGGCATTGGCTACACCTGCCAAGCAAGGGGATCGTGACTGCGTCTTGCACGAGATCACTCGCGGTCTCTGCCCAGAGTGTGGTCGGGTTGTAGACGCCCAGGTGCTCATCCGCGACGGGAATGTCACTATGCGGAAGCGCTGCTCCCTCCACGGCTGGCACGAGGCATTGATCTCCTCCGACGCCGACTGGTACCTCAACTCGCTGAAGTATGACAAACCCGGGGCGGTACCTCACGCCTTCGCGATGAGCGTCGAACAAGGCTGCCCCTTCGACTGTGGATTGTGTCCCCAGCACCAGCAACACACCTGCGTCGGCGTGATAGAGATCACCAGCCGCTGCAACTTGGAGTGTCCGACCTGCTTCGCCGATTCGGGTGCAGGCGGCCTAGACGCGGGCTACGATCTAACCCTGGCCCAGGTGGAAGCGATCCTCGACCGGTTCTTGGAGACCGAAGGCCAGCCGGAGGTAGTCCAGATCAGTGGTGGTGAGCCAACCGTCCATCCCCAAGTCTTCGACATCCTGGCGGCTGCCAAAGCGCGCGACATTCGCCACGTGATGCTCAATACCAACGGCCTTCGGCTGGCCCAGGACGCCGAGTTCGTTCGCCGACTTGCGCATTACGAGCCCACAATCTACCTGCAGTTCGACGGCCTGAGAGCTTCAACCCATGAGAGACTTCGCGGTCGTGACCTACGGGTAGTGAAAGAGAAAGCCCTGGAGCACCTGGCCGAGGCGGGCCTTCACACGATGTTGGTCCCCACCGTCGTTCGCGGGGTCAACGAGGACGAGATCGGCGACATCCTCCGCTTCGGGCTGAAGCACCCTGCTGTGGTAGGCGTCAATTACCAACCTGTGACTTTCGCCGGACGATGCTTGAACCACCGCGACCCATTAAATCGCATTACTGTGCCCGACGTGCTCCACGCCCTGGAAACTCAAACCGAAGGTCTTTTTCAGGTCAGTGATTTCTTCCCTGTCCCTTGCCCCCACCCCACGTGCTCGGCGTGCACCTATGCCTTCCTGGACGGCGACGAGGTCATCCCCATCCCGCGCATACTGAACGTGGACGACTACCTCGACTTCATCTCCAACCGCACTCTCCCGGACCTGTCGGCCGAGATCGAGCCGGTGGTGGAGTCGCTGTGGAGCATGGCAGCGGTGATGGGCAGCGACAAGACCACCGACAACCTGGTGTGCGTCACCTGCGGTATCGAGACGGCGATGAGCCTCGACCCCGAGCATCTGAAAGAGCACTTCTTTGCCATTCAGGTCCACGGCTTCATGGATAAGCATACTCTTGACCAAAAGCGGCTGATGAAGTGCTGCGTCCACCAACTCTTGCCTGACGGCCGGGCCGTGCCCTTCTGTGCCTACAACAACCTGGGCTACCGCGAGCAAGTGCGCGAGACGCTCAGTAAGACAAAACCTGCACACCGCGAACTCAAGGAAACGTTGGCATGATAGACAAGGTAGGAGATCGCGAAATCAAACTCTGCTGCGCGACGTTTTACGAGAGCGATGTCGTGCGAATGCTCTTGGGAGACGTCCTACATCCGGGGGAATTGGCCCTCACGGAACACCTGGGGAGGGTCATGGGGCTCGGTCCGGACGACCGCGTCCTGGACGTGGCCTGCGGCCGGGGCGCCCCGGCCATGCACCTGGCAGAGCGCTTTGGTTGCCACGTCACCGGCCTCGACTATGGAGCTGAGAACGTCGTCGCCGCACAGGCCCTCGCCGCGGGCAGAGGACTCGCTCCTCTGCCCACCTTTCGCCAAGGAGACGCGGAACTGCTGCCCTTCGACGATGCTACCTTCGACGCCGTCATCTCCGAGTGCAGCTTCTGCACCTTCCCCGATAAGTCAACCGCCGCCGCCGAGATGGCCCGCGTGCTTCGCCCTGGCGGCAGGCTCGGTCTCGCCGACATCACTGTGAGCGGCACTCTGCCCGAAGACCTACAGACTCTGCTGAGCTGGGTGGCTTGCGTGGCCGGGGCCGCCACAGCCGAGGAGTATGTAGCGATCTTGAGAGGGGCGGGGTTCGTAGATTTCACAGTGGAGGGTCACACGAAGGCCCTGGTAGAGTTGGTAAACAATGTGCGACGCAAGCTCCTGGGCGTGGAGTTGGCCGTCGGGCTGGGCAAACTGGACCTGGGCGATCTCGACCTCAGCGAGGGCAAGCGCCTGGCCCGCCGTGCGGCCGACCTCATCGAGAGCGGCGTGGTGGGCTACACGCTCGTTACGGCCAAATCCCGTTCGTAGGGGCAGGTTTGAAACCTTCCCCTACGCATGCGCTGAAGCTACGAACGCCGTCACCCCGAAGCTCGTTCTCCCTGTACATGGCCCCACGGTTTTCAGAGCACGCGCGTTTGTAGTATAATCCCAGCCGTGGCTCGTATATATGTGTCTTTGGATCTGGAAACCACCGGCTTGGACCCCGAACGAGACGCCATCATCGAGGTGGGGGCGGTAAAGTTCCGTGGTGATGAGGTCCTCGAAGCCTGGTCCAGCCTGGTCACACCGGAGCGCCCCATCCCCTACAGGATAACCCGGCTGACCGGCATCCAACAAGAGGAGGTCGACGCAGCCCCTTCGGTATCCACCGTAATGGGACGCGTGGCCAGTTTCATCAAGGACTATCCCCTGGTGGGCCACAGTATCGGGTTCGACCTTGGCTTTCTGCGCAGACGGGGCCTACTCCTCCCAAACCAGAGCATAGACACCTTTGAACTGGCCAGCATCCTGGTGCCCCACGCCTCTCGCTACAGCTTGGCAAAGCTGGCCGAGCAGTTGGGCGTGCCCTCTGGCGGATCACACCGCGCCCTCGCAGACGCTGAGACCAGCAGAGGGCTCTTCCTGGCCCTCCTGGAACGGGCTTCCCAGTTGGACATCAAGACCATCCAGGAGATCAATAAGCTGGCAAGAAGGAGTGATTGGCCTCTGCGCCAGCTATTCCTGGATCTGGAGAGCCAGAAAGCTCGCACCGCCTTCACCGGCACCATTCGCGAGCAACTGGCAGCCAAAGGTGTCTTGACGGACGAGTTGCCAGGGCCCATTTTCGCTGACGCGCGCGGGAGGAAACCGCTAGAGCCCTCGCTGGAGATAGAGCCCCTGGACATTGCATCGCTCAGTGCCATGTTTGACGAAGGCGGCCTTGTGGCTCAACGGTTCGTGGGATACGAGCATCGCCCCCAACAGGTAGAGATGCTACAGCGAGTGAGTGAGGCTTTCAACGAGGGCCAATACCTCCTGGTGGAAGCGGGCACGGGGACGGGCAAATCCCTGGCTTATCTGCTGCCGGCCGCATACTGGGCTGCGAGCAACGGCCTACACGTGGTTATCTCCACCAACACCATAAACCTCCAAGATCAACTCTTTCTCAAGGATATACCCGACCTGCAAAGCCTCCTCCCCCTGGAATTCAAAGCTGCCCTCCTGAAGGGCCGGGGCAACTATCTATGCCTTCGCCGTCTGGCTTCCCTTCGCCGTCAGCCCGATCTGACGGTCGACGAGATCAGAGTACTGGCCAAGATACTCGTCTGGCTGCCAGGCACAACCACCGGCGACAGGGCTGAACTGAACCTCATGGGTGCAGAGAGCGTCATCTGGGCCAGGCTCTCTGCCGAGGATGAGTCCTGTAACCCTGAGCTCTGTTCTCACATTGGTAGTTGCTTCTTCTACCGTGCGCGTCAGCGGGCAGCGGAAGCCCATCTCATCGTGGTCAATCACTCTCTCCTCCTCTCCGACATGCTTACCGAGAATCGCATTCTGCCCCGCTACCGGCATCTGATCATTGATGAGGCTCATCACCTGGGAGACGTGGCGACAAATCAGTTGAGCTTTCGGGTCAATCAAGGTCGGATCTTGGGCCTGCTAAGCGGACTGATACAGAGCACAGGGAGGGGAGAACACGGCCTCCTTCACCAGTTGCCCACCCACCTGCGTGGCAGCACTATCCCCGCGCAGATCCAGGCAGAGCTTGAAGGATACCTGGCGGAGGCGATCCAGGAAGTGGATAGGACTCGCAAGAGGGTGTACAACTTCTTCACCACCCTGACTCTCTTTCTGGATGAGTATCAGCGACCAGGCAGCCAGTATGATCAGCGAATCCGCCTGACCAGCGGCTTGAGGGTTCAGCCAGCGTGGTCCGACGTGGAGATAGCATGGGAAGACCTTTCCAACGGGTTGCGGGGGATAGGAGATCGCCTCGAGTACCTGTACAAGGGATTGGCGGGCCTGGAGGACGCCCGCATACGGGAATATGAGGACCTGATGCAGGAACTGGGTGGCAAATTGCGGCAGGTCAGACAGTTGGGTGAGGAGATGGAGGCCATAGTCGCCCAGCCCGTCACTGACGGTATCTACTGGGCCTCCGTCAGCGCCAGCGACGAAACCATCACCCTTCATGCGGCCCCACTGCACGTAGGCCAGGAGTTGGAGAACCGGCTTTACACCGACAAGGAGTGCCTCATCCTCACTTCCGCAACCCTCAGCATCGGGTGGGATTTTGCCTACCTCAAAGAACAGCTCAACCTCTGGGTAGCGGAGGAGATGACCATTGGTTCTCCCTTCGACTATGTGAACTCCACGTTGCTCTACATTCCCACCGATGTTCCCGAACCTGGGCAATCCTACTATCAGAGGTCCGTGGAGAAGGCCTTAGCTGATCTTGGTCGAGCCATTAGGGGGCGGACGATAGTCCTGTTCACCTCCCACAGCCAGTTGCGGGCCACTTACAGAGCCATCAGTCGCCCCCTGGGTGATGAGGGGATAGCCGCACTGGGCCAGGGGATAGATGGTTCGCGTCATAACCTGCTCAATCAACTCAAGACAAACCCTGAGACAGTGATCTTGGGCACCCGCAGCTACTGGGAGGGGATAGACGTTGTGGGAGAGGCGTTGAGTTGCCTGGTTATCGCCCGCCTGCCATTTCCAGTGCCCGATGACCCCATCTTTGCAGCCAGGAGCGAGACCTTTGATGATCCGTTCAATGAGTTTGCCGTACCTCAGGCCGTGTTGCGTTTCCGTCAGGGGTTTGGTCGCCTAATACGAAGCAAGACGGACCGCGGGGTGGTTGTGCTCCTTGACAAGCGGGTCCTGACCAAGTCCTACGGCCCCGCATTCCTGGAAGCGATACCGCAATGCACCGTCCGTCAGGGCGCGATAGACGACCTGCCTTGGCTGGCCGCCGAGTGGATCGCGGGGGAGGTCATCCACGAACCTGGCCTGGGCTGCTGAAGCCGCACGGATCATGCACTTTCCTTCCGGTAACAGCTTGGACCTTCTGAGAAGAAAGACTACTGATGCAGTGGCGATCTGAGTTGCAGAATGAGTTCTCGTGGTCGAAGTCCAGAGATGCTCTGTTCGCCACATGTCTGCGCGCCTATTACTACCACTATTACGGCTCCTGGAACGGCTGGCGACGGGATGCCCCCGCCGACGTCAGGGAACTGTACATCATGAAGAACCTGCAAAGCATCTCCACGTGGAGGGGAGGGCTGGTGCACGACGTGGTGAAAGAAGTCATCGCAGGGATCAGCGAGAGGAGGCCGTTATCCGCAGATCAAGCTACAAGAGCAGTGCGGGAGCGAGTTCGGCGCGATTTGAACGATTCTACCAGTGGGCGTTACCGCTCTCGTCCTAATCGAAGGTGCGGCCTGCAGGAGCATTACTACAGCCTTCCCATTAGTGACGAGTCCCTCTCGGAGACGGTCGCGATCATGGAACGCTGCGTGGAGAGCTTGTTGAGAACGCGTACGTATTCGACGATTCTTGAGCTCGGACCAGAGAGCATCATGGAATTCGAGAAGCTCCGGAGCATGACACTATCAGGGTGCAAGGTGTGGGTCAGCCCTGACGTCATAGTCCGTGGGCCGGACGACAGCGTGATGATTGTGGATTGGAAGA
>JAUWYD010000149.1 GCA_030616025.1 Chloroflexota bacterium | reverse complement strand
CTGGCGTTGGCCAAATCGCAGTAGGGAGGCCAGCATGCTATTTCAAGATCGCCACGAAGCAGGAAGGGCGCTGGCAAGAGAGCTAGCCTCATTCAAAGGACAAGACGATGTGGTGGTTTTGGGTATCCCCCGGGGCGGGGTGGTGGTCGGGCGTGAAATCGCCCAGGTCTTGAATGCGCCTCTCGACGTTTACATCACACGGAAGATCGGGGCACCGAACAACCCCGAACTGGCCATTGGAGCCGTGGCTAGCGACGGCACATTGATCTTGGATCACCAGTTGGCGAAACGACTGGGGGTGTCCCAAGACTACATCGACAAGGAATCGGAACGCCAAAAGAGAGAGATCAAGAGGCGCAAAGCTGAGTACAAAGGCGATCTTCCAGACCCTGAACTGAAGGGCAAGGTCGTCATCCTGGCCGATGACGGCGTGGCTACCGGCGCTACTACCTTGGCCACCATCAGGGCGATCCGGACTCAGGAGCCTGCGAGATTGATCCTCGCTATTCCCGTGGGGCCCCGAGACACCGTGGAAAGCCTCAAACGAGAAGTTGATGAGCTGTTTTGCCTCCACGCGCCTGAGATCTTCTGGGCAGTGGGAGCCTTCTACAGTGTGTTCGACCAGACTTCAGACGAGGAGGTGAAAGCCCTGCTGCAAGGGGACCAGCAACAGGCACAGTAGGGCTCTCCCGCTCTCCGCATCTACTCGTCGCCAGAAGCACGCCCGCCTGAGGCTGTAATCTGTGATCGCAGCCCGGCCACTCTCCCAACAAAGCCGTTCAGCACTCGAAAAACCAGCCAAGACAGCGCAAGGCCTAGAAGGAGCAAGGCCACAACGCCAGCTATCTGAGCGTACGTCTGCTGCGGCCAATCAGGTTGGAAGCCAGACCTTACCAAGAGACCGGATACCCCTTGTCCGGCTATGGTCAGGTAGTCGCCGGTTCCCACGCCATTCCACCCCTGCCCGCTTGCGCCGTCTGCGAATATCCCGAGAGCTGTCAGGCCCCACAGGCCTGACATTCCGTGCACGGCAATACCCGAGGTGGGATCGTCTAGTCCCAGCCTCACTTCAAAGAGGTAGATGCTCAGAGGGACCAAGAGCCCGGCCAGCGCCCCTATGACCAGTGCAGCCCAAGGAGGAACGAAGGCACAAGAAGCACTGATGGCGACCAAAGAGGCCACCATGCTTCGTGCCACCATCAGCAAGTCCGGGTACCCGGCGGCAAACCAGATGTACAAAGTGCCCACCAGGATCCCCCCGCAAGCGGCCAAGAGGATATTGACCACTATCCGGACCTGGGAGACGTTGCCCGTCAGCAGGGGATTGCCAGCAACCAGGCCGAACCACCCCGGCAAGAGCAGAAGAGCACCTAGTAGGGCCAGAAGCGGGAAGTGAATAGGGGGCGGTGCCGCCGCGTTCTCGCTCTTCTGGAACCTGCCGCCAAAGACCAGGATGCCAGCAAGAGCGAAGAAACCGCTTAGTGCATGGATTGTCCCGGAGCCTGCGAAATCGATGAAACCATGACCTAGTCCAAGGGTAGTGCCCAACTGGGATAGCCAACCGCCTCCCCAGACCCAGTTGCCATAAATGGGATACACGAGAGCGGCAAAAATTAGTCCAAGGCCCAGAAGAGCGAGCAATCTCAGACGCCTGGCCAGAGCCAGCAAGGGGATACAAACAGCGGTGGCCGCAAGAGCTGCCTGGTACAGGAATAGTGTGAGCAGATTGGCATCTTGGGTCTCCCTGAGCACAAGGAATCCATCCAACCCTATGATGCCCCAACCAGGGCCCCAAGCCCTGTCCACAGGCGACCACTCCGAGACCAGCTCACTGGCGCCTCGAAGATCGGACACCAACCCCAGACCGCCAAACTGGAAGCCAAACCCTAGTAGCGCATAACCGATCACTCCCAGTGCCATGGCGATCAGACCCACAACAGCGACGGTCGGGGCCCCTTCCACTTCGGAAGCCCCCACCGCCATCATGATCAGACCTGCCGGGATCAGGAACACCAGACAGGTTGCAAGCAGAGAGAAATCGAGATCAGTGATTGCGGCAGCCGCTGATGCGACTATGCCAGACGCCGCCACCTCGCCCCCCCATGCCAGCGCCATGATGGCCATCAAGCCAGTGCCACAGAGTATTCTTGATGACATGCGCCCTCCCTGCTTCCTGTCTCAGACCATTCTACCACACGTCCGTCAGAAAGAGAAGCGGTACCATTTTCCTATTGCCACGCGCGGAGAATAGGGGTAGACTAGTAACAACATTGCCAACATCAACGATAATCATAACAACCGCAACTATGATAACCTAGACACAAGAAAGAAAGAGATGAAAAAGGAAAGGTTTCTCAGCACCGGCGACATGGCGAACTACTGCGAAGTTACTTCTGCGGCCGTCCTCAAATGGATCGACTCGGGCAAGCTGCCAGTCTTCACTACGCCTGGCGGGCATTATCGCGTGCTGCGGACCGACTTCAGAGACTTTATTACGAGACACGGTATGTTCATAGATGAAGGGTTCTTTGGAAAGAGTCAGGGTCGGAAACGCATCCTGATAGTTGACGATGAGCCCGCTGTGGTTGCATTCATCGAGGAGGCATTGCGCCTTGAGGGCGACTATGACCTCGCGACGGCGTACGACGGCTTCGAGGCTGGACATCAACTCGCCATCTTCAAGCCCGACCTAGTAGTCCTTGATATTATGCTGCCTGGCATGGACGGCTTCGAGATTTGCCGAAGACTGAAGACGGACCCAGCAATGTCTCACGTCAAAGTGTTGGCGGTGACAGGCTTCGCCACTGAGGAGAACATAGAGAAGATCCTGGGCTATGGCGCCGATGACTTCCTGGCAAAGCCCTTGAAGCTCGCGGATCTAAAGAAGAAGGTTCATGAGTTGCTTGCCGACGACGTGTGAGGTGATGTCCAAGGTGCACTGGGCGGTCCGCGGCCACACCATGAATGACTAGGCTATCAGAGTGCTCCTGGCCGAGGCCAGCCGGATCATGCAAGAAGACGAAGGGCGCATTGGGGCCCAGGAGAGAAGGGCAAAGCAACGAACAGTTACATCATGAACCCCCCTCCAAGCCACCTACTGCCAGAATCTGGTTGACGAAGATAGGCTCCATTTGACAGCAGCTTCCGCAAGAAGGCAACGTGAGCCAGATCAATTGTCCGGACATAGTTGAACGTAGGATCCGAGAGGCCCAAGAGCAGGACTGTTTGACGATTTGCCCGGCAAAGGCAGGCCCTTGGGCCTTGGCGAAAACCCATTCGCCAAACCGGGGTGGCGGTTGGCCCATGGCATATTGAAGAACGCCGGCTTCACTTTGTATTGGATCGAGTTGGACAGGACGATACGAGCCGAGCTGGCGCAGTGCCTGGAGCTTCTAGAAGATCAATTGGCTTGGGCCAATAAGGTTCTGTCTTCAAGAAAGCCTCGGCATTGGATTGAGGTTGAGCTGGACGACGTGTATCGTTGGGCTATAGCGCGCCTTATCGAGCGGGCGGAAAGACTGAACAAGTAGATAGAACTCTTCAATCTGATAGTTGCATTGATCAATCTACAACAACACAAGATCGAAATCGCAGAAGAACTCTGTAGGTTCCAAGCTTCCTGGCCGCAGAAGGGAAAGGTCCAGTGTTAGGGGTTTGCGACACAGTCGCCATTCCGATTCTCGACACCAGTGGAAGAGAATGAGAGAGCTAGAGATCGAGAAGGGTCAGTCGCAGGACCCGGCGCCGTACAGGGTAAAGGAGCTCGAGACCCTTAGCGCGGTGGCTTCAGCAGTGAGCGGCGTCGTTGAACTGGGCCAAGTGCTCGCCCGAGCGGTCGACACCGTGATGAAGCTCTCCACGGCTGACAAAGGGGCAATCCACCTATTGGACGCCAATGGTCAAGAGCTGGTGCTTCGTACCCATCGAGGGTTGTCCTCAGAGTACTCGCGGGCCCATCACAGGCTGAAAGTGGGCGAGGACGTGGTGGGCAGAACCGTGCAGACGGGACAACCCGTCGTGGTTGAGGACTCGACTACTGATGCTCAGACTACACACGAAGTCGTCGACACGGAAGAATACCGCTCATTGATCTGCGTGCCACTGCGTACCAACGCAGGGGTATTGGGCACCATCGCCATGCTCAGCGCTCAGCCCCGGCACTTCAGCCCGCTCGATGTCCCGTTGCTCAGCGCCGTCGCGCACCAAATAGCTGCGGCAATCGAGACTGCACGGCTGTTTGAAGAGAAAGAACGCCGCGTGAAGGAGTTGGCGGCCCTGAACGAGATCGGGCAGGCTATCGGTTCCACTTTGAACCTAACCCAAGTGCTCAAGCTTGTGGCCCGGAAGACCGCAGCGATAAGCAACGCCGAGCGTTGCAGCATCCTCCTTCTTGATGAGCAGAAGAACGAATTGATGCCGATGATGTCCCAGTTCGCCTCCGG
>JAUWYD010000383.1 GCA_030616025.1 Chloroflexota bacterium | reverse complement strand
ATCTCGCCGATTGATCCTGGAACTGAAGCTCATCGCCGACGTTGGCATCGTGGGGTGCCCCAACGCCGGGAAGTCCACTCTCTTGGCTGCCGTCAGCGCGGCGCGACCCAAGATCGCCGACTATCCCTTCACTACCCTGATGCCCAACCTGGGGATGGTAGGCATCGATGATCGGGATTTCGTCATGGTGGACATCCCTGGGCTGATCGAAGGTGCTCACAAGGGCACCGGCCTGGGACACGAGTTTCTGCGCCACATAGAGCGCACCAGGGTGCTCATCCACCTCCTGGACGGGGCGGCGAAGGATCCGCTGCAGGACCTTGATGACATCAACGAGGAACTGAGGCTCTTCAACTCTCAGCTGGCGAGCAAGCCCCAACTGGTGGTACTGAACAAGATGGACCTGCCCCAGGCACAGGAGCTCTGGCCCCTCGTCGAGCAAGAGGTAGCAAGAAGAGGCACGCCGGCTTGTTGCATCTCTGCCGCCACCGGCTCAGGGGTGCGGGAGATGTTATACCTGGTGTTACAACTGCTGGACAGCCTGCCTGAGGAAGAGGTTGCGCCAGAGGAGACAGCCATCTTTCGTCTCCCTGAGGATGATGAGGGCTTCACAATATCCGTGGAGGATGACGGTTTTCGGATAGGCGGCAAACGGGTGGAGCGGCTCGTAGCCAGAACCGACTGGCGGTACGAGGAGAGCATTCGCAGGTTACATCGAGGACTGGAACGGCTCGGTATTGCGAAAGCGATGGAGGAAGCCGGTGTGGAGAAGGGCGACACGGTATACATCGGGGATTCAGAGTTGGAGTGGTCATAGGAGAACACGTTGCAAAGAATAGGCGTCATAGGTGGCACCTTCGATCCGATACATTATGGACATCTGGCAGCGGCGGAGGAGGCGCGGGTGAGAATGAATCTGGAGCGGGTGCTCTTTGTCGTCGCCGGGGTGCCCCCCCACAAGTTGGAAGAGGAGGTCACACCGGTTGAGCACCGCCTGGCGATAGTGAGCCTGGCCATCGCCTCCAACCCTCATTTCGAGATCTCGAGAGTGGACGTGGACCGTCCCGGCCCCTCCTACACAGTGGACACCATCTCCATCTTGCAGAAGCAGTGGGGGCAAGAGACGGAGGTATACTTCATCATGGGGCTTGATTCGCTGGTGGAGCTGCCGACATGGCACCACCCACAGCGTCTGATTCAGTTATGTCGTTTGCTTGCAGTCAAGCGTCCTGGTTTCGAGACAGACATGGCAGAATTGGAAGCTTCCCTGCCGGGCATATCATCTCGGGTGGAGATCATAGATATGCCTGAGGTGGACATCTCGTCTTCAGACCTGCAACAGCGCGTCAGGGATGGCCTGCCAATCAAGTATCAGGTGCCGGAAGAGGTAGAGAGATACATCATGGAGCACGGACTCTATAGACGGTCGTCAGGAACGGCGACTTGAGAATAAGCCTCTCCACCGCCTCACTCTACCTGTACCCCCTGCGTCATGTCTTCGCCTTAGCCAAGGACTTGGGTTTTGAGGGTCTAGAACTGGCTCTCAGCCCTGAGGTACTCATCAGGGGTAGTGGCTACGTGCGAAGGCTGTCTCAGGAGTATGGGCTACCCATCTTCACCCTGCATCCTCCCATGATCCCCATTCCAAGGCGGAGGGAGCATCATAGCCTGCTGCCGCAGATGACGGTTCTGGCACGAGACTTGGGCTGCCGCTTGATCGTCATCCACGCACCCAAGGCACTGAACCTGACGGAGCAACTTGGGTGGCAGTACAAGGAAGC
>JAUWYD010000176.1 GCA_030616025.1 Chloroflexota bacterium | reverse complement strand
GAACTGCATCGAGCCCAGTCAAAAGGGAGTGACCTCAATGTCTGTGTGTCCGAGACGTCGCTTCTGTATTGCCACGTTGGTTGTCATCATTCTACCCCGCGTTCTGTGTCGAGACGCACCTGATGTTATCATACAGGTCTTCTGTCCTTTCGTCCAGAATGTGGGGAGATGCTTGGTCGTTGGTGATCCGGAACGCCACTATCGGTGAAGGGGCATCAATGGCGTTTCTCGCAGCGATCTAGCTTGTTCTACGCATTGCCTTTGCTTCCTGTCTTGAACAACTCTAGCATCTCATCACTGACCGGCTTGGTTCTCTCCAAACTTGATCCCATTGCTGCGGACACGGGCCCGGTTAGCACCTCAGAGAACGAAAGATGAGTCTTGTTTGGATTCTACAGTATAGAAGAAGAAGCCAGTGGCCCAGAACCGCAACCCGCTGCTGACTAATACCAGCAAAAAGAGATTTCTCTGACCTACTGACTGGCCCCGAGCACCGATGCGGCCCCAGTTCCGCCTTAAGGCGAACAGGTTGTAGGCGTTGCCGCGCCTCAGCAGAGCCCCTCAATGGGGTCGGGAAGACATTGGTCACCTGACCAATAGAAAGATTAGCCACCTGGCTAATTCACAAACCCCCCAGATGGCCGATGTATCTGGGGGATTGCTGTTGTATACTGAGTCTAGACAGAAGCACCAAGGAGGTAGAGATGGAACTCACGCTGAGAGGTTATGGCATCAGGGTAATAACGCTGAGAGAGCAGGTTGAGGAGAACACAGGCCGCATAGTGAAGCATGTGTACCGGCGTCGTTCCTCGGAGCCGCATCTGGATCACCAGCAGGAGTACCTGCAAGCGTCGGGCTCTCGTTACGTGTCGCCCATAAGATAGTCCGACCGAAAGAGGGCGTCATCATGGTGCATCTGATTGAACCACGGTGGTGGTGTGACCACCCCGTATTGAACCTGATACCAGGTTGCTAGTCTCCATGCGCTTTCAATAATCAATATTCCGTTATCAAAGCTCAAGGTCCAGAAGGAGAAAAGAAAGGTGAAAAAGCTACTATTTGGTCTGATGATCGTCGTTTTGCTGATCTCCGCCTGCAGCGGCGGAGCGGCACCAACTGCGACGCCAGAGCCAACCGCCACAGCGGCGCAACCGACTCCCACCGTCGAGCCGACCGCGGAACCGGTAGCCACGTTTGACGAGGCGCCCTGCCCCTTTGACGTGCCCGAAGGCGCTCCGGTCGAGTGTGGGTTCGTGGTCGTGCCCGAGGATCATAATGCACCTGACGGGCCCACGATCAAGCTGGCCGTGGCCGTGGTGAAGGACGAGAGCGATGGGCACCAACCTGACCCTGTCATTCTACTCAGCGGTGGTCCCGGCGAGAGGACGATGGCCAACGCGCTCGCTATTGCGCCAACTCTGGCCCCCATCCACCCCAACCGGGATCTCATCGTCTTCGATCAGCGTGGCGCCGGGCTCTCTGAACCAGCGCTGGAATGCCCCGAGTTTGTGCAGGCGTTCTTCGATCTCCTGGACGAGCCAGATCCTGACGCGGTTCAGGAAGCGCTTTTCGATGCCGTGATGGAGTGTCGTGACCGTCTGGTCAGCGAAGGATACAACCTGTCGGCGTACAACACTGTCCAGAACGCCGCCGACGTGAACGCCATCCGCATCGCGTTGGGCTACGACCACGTCAACTTGTACGGAGGGTCTTACGGCTCATTGCTGGCGCAGGCCACCATGCGCGACTATCCGGAAGGGATCCGGAGCGTCGTCATCACCTCGGTACTGCCACTGGAGAAGAGCATCTTTGTGGAAGGCTCCACGACTATCGCCAACGCCGTCATGCGCCTGCTTGACGCCTGCGCTGCCGACGAAGCCTGCGACAGTGCCTATCCCAATCTCCAAGACGTGCTCTTCGCGACTATCGATCAAATGAACGCCGACCCGGTTCCCATCACGGTCACAAACGCCCTGGACGGCCAGAGCTACGATGCCCTGCTGACGGGGGATGCGGTGCTTGGCAACCTGGCGACCTTTCTCTACATCACGCAGATCATCCCCGTTCTGCCGCAGGCGATCTACGATGTGAATAGCGGGGAGTACGAATTGATGACCCAGCTGAGCAGCACCAGACTGCAGCTCCTTGACCTGATCAGCCGAGGGATGACGTTCTCCGTGCTTTGCACGGAAGACCTGATTGGTCGGACGCCGGAGGACCTGCTGAACGTCAGGGCAGCATTGCCGCCGCAGCTACTGAGCAGTGCCGACCCAGAGTTCATAATTGAGTACGGCACCTTCGGCATCTGCGAGAACTGGCCGGTGGAGGAGGCCGACCCCTGGGTCAAAGAGCCATTGGTCAGTGATATCCCGACGTTGGTGCTGGAGGGCGAATTCGACCCGGTCACGCCTCCGGAGTACGGCCAACTGGTGGCTGGCTATCTGAGCAACAGCCACTTCTTTGAATTGCCCGGCGTAGGCCATGACGTCATCGGCAACGTATGCGCCCGGAGCATCGCGGGCGCCTTCATTAACGATCCCACCCAGGCGCCCGGCGCGGCGTGCGTCGCGGAGACGCCCGGCGTCGTCTTCGATGTGCCAGGCGAAGCGCCGGAGTTGGTGCTGGAACCTTTCACCGACGAGGAGCGCGGCTTCAGTGGCGTCGTGCCTGCAGGCTGGGAGGAACTTGCACCAGCAAACCTCGCGCGCCGTAGCTCGGCGCTTGACCCAACCTACTTCGTTCTGGAGGCGAGCCCGGGTGCGGCTGCTGAGTTGTTTGCCATCCTGACGGGGCAACTGGGGTTGGATCCCCCGCCGGACCCCGTCAGTAGTGCGCAGGTCGGCAACTTCACGTGGGATTTCTACTCGTTTGAAAGACCGGGGGGGAATCCGGCCGACCTGGCGTTGGCACAGGACGGTGAGAAGGCATACTTCGTGTACCTCGTCTCTACACCAGATGAGCATGATGCTCTGTATCAGGGCCTCTTCTTGCCCGCTGTCGAGGCCATGGCTCCGTTGGAGTAAGGCTGGTGGCGACGAGCGTTTGAACTGACGTATGTTGGACTGCCTTGTGGCGAGAGTAGATTCTTCCCTTCGATACGGGTGAGGGTGTAGGCCGCGATGGATGCCCTCCCCCCAGAATGCGGGGATCCGTGGATGAGGACAAGAATATCACTGAATAGGAGGAACCTATGAGCGGTAAGACTATTATGATTGTTGGGCTGAAAGTGTTTGCGCTGACCATCATCTTGACCCTCTGCTTCATTCTGGCTGCTGCGCTCTCTTTGGGCTCTCAACCTGTGGCGGGCGCCGTGGATGAATCAACACCCGCGGACGGCGGATCTGCCCTCCTGCCACTGCTGGTGTCCTCTTTCTTGCAGACCGTCGTGTTCACCCACATCATCCTTCGCTCGCGGTTGACGGGCTGGAAACTGACAGGGGCTATCTTCCTGGCCTTCTACGGTCTGCACACCGTTGTTGCACAGATCGAATCGGCCGTCTACCTCCCCACCCAGTTGCCACCGGGCATGATTCCGAGGCTCTTTGTGATGGGCGCGATAGTAGCGGGGGTGTTCTCCCCACTGGCGGTTCTGATTCTGGGTAAGATGAGGCGAAAAGAAGCACTGGAAGCTCCGACCCAGAGGGTGGACATGCCCCTGAGCGAGTGGGCGTGGAAGTTGGTGGCGATCGCGGCAGCATATCTGGCTCTGTACTACACTTTTGGCTACTTCGTGGCGTGGAGAAATCCGGCCGTGCAAGAGTATTACGGCGGCACTGATCCCGGCAGTTTCTTTGCCCAGATGGCCGGGATTTGGAGAGCGACGCCGTGGATGTTCGCCTGGCAGGCGTTCCGCGGGTTGCTATGGGCGGCCTTCGTTCTGCCGGTGATTCGCATGCACAAGGGCGGGAGATGGGAGGTGGCGCTGGCGACGGCCTCCCTGTTTGCGGTCTGGAGCAGCGCACTTCTGCTGCCCAATCCCTATATGTCAGAGGCCGTGGCAAGAGCTCATCTCGTGGAGACCGCCTGTTCAATGTTCATCTTCGGC
>JAUWYD010000291.1 GCA_030616025.1 Chloroflexota bacterium | reverse complement strand
TGCCCTTACTGATCGGGCTAGCCATCTTCGTGCTGGTGAGAAGCATTCCCATCCTGGGTGGGATCTTCAGCCTTCTGGTGACCATCTTCGGGTTGGGGGCCATTTGGCTGCTGGCCTGGGTACGCATCAGGAAGGGCAAGGAGAAGACCCCGGCCTAGTCGGGCTGGGGGTCTGCCCCAACTTACAGAAAGGCATCTTGAGGGTGAGGGCTCTGGAGTGTCCTCACCCTCCTTCATTCTTTGGGCTCGTGCGGACCTGTGTCTACGATCGCTGTCGGGGGGCTCGGGCCCGTGGTACCCGGGCCGGGCTGAAGACGTACAGTCCCATGAGGACCTCTTGACCTCGGTGGGGGAATCCTATTCCCCCGCGCCCCGCGCCCTTTCGAGGTAAACCAGCAGGATCGAGAGGTCAGCGGGGTTCACTCCGCTAATGCGTGAGGCCTGTCCCACCGTTGCCGGACGGATGTGTTTCAGCTTCTCTTGCGCTTCCTTGCGCATGCCCACGACGGCATCGTAATCGAAAGCTGGGGATATGCGCCGTTCCTCCAGACGTCGCATCCGCTCCACCTGGAGCCGCTGTTTCTCGATGTAGCCTGCATACTTGGCTTCGGTAGCTACCTGGTGGGCGGCATCCGGTAACAGGGGACGGGAGTCGGGGCACAGTACCTCGATCATGGTGAAGCTTACCTCGGGGCGGCGCAGGAACTGAAGAGCATTGACCCCATCGTCCAAGGGTGGCAGGCCCCAGCCAGCGAGGAGTTCGTTGGTCTCTGCTGTGGGTCGCAGCCACGTCTCGCTCAGGCGAGCCAGCTCTCCCTCAATCGCTCTCCGCTTGCTCTCTACCGCCTCGTACCTTTGCTGGTCCAGCAAACCCACGGCGTACCCTGTAGGCGACAATCGGAGGTCGGCGTTGTCCTGCCGCAGGAGAAGGCGGTATTCGGCGCGGGAAGTCATCATGCGGTAGGGTTCATTGATCTCCTTGGTAATAAGATCGTCGATGAGGACGCCGATATAGGCCTGGTCGCGACGCAAGATGATTGCCGGCTCGCCCTGCGCCTTGCGGGCAGCGTTGATGCCAGCCACGATCCCTTGGGCCCCCGCCTCTTCGTAGCCGGAGGTGCCGTTGATCTGGCCCGCGTGGAACAGCCCCTCGATCAGCTTGGTCTCCAGGGAAGCGCTGAGTAGCGAGGAAGGCACGTAGTCATACTCGACTGCATAACCGAAGCGGATGACCTCCACCTCCCGCAGCGCGGGGATAGTGCGGAGCATCGCCAATTGGACGTCCTCGGGCAGGCTCGTATAAGCTCCTTGGACGTATACCTGGTTCGTGTGCCAGCCCTCTGGTTCCAGGAAGAACTGGTGGGAATCTTTGTCGGGGAAGGTGGGCACCTTGATTTCTATGCTCGGGCAGTAGCGGGGGCCTTCGGCCTCGATGGTTCCGTCATAGAGAGGGGCTCGGTGGAGGTTATCCAGGATGACGTTGTGGGTCTCCCGGTTGGTGTAGACCAGGTAACAGGGTAACTGGGGACGCCATTCCGTCTGCGAGGGGAGGGCATAGACAGGACTGGGCTCCTCGCCCCGTAGCAAGGATATTGGCGGCTCGATGCCCGCGTCTGGATAGGAGAAACTGAAGTATAGCGGCTCCTCGCTCCCGAGCTGTACTTTGGTCCGAGAGAAGTCTATGGTCTGGGCGTCCACGCGGGGAGGTGTGTCGGTCTTCAGCCGATCGACCCGGAGGCCCAGCTTGGCTAGGGACGGCGACAGACCGAGGGCGGGGGCCTCGT
Source organism: Chloroflexota bacterium (assembly GCA_030616025.1). Classification (GTDB taxonomy): domain Bacteria; phylum Chloroflexota; class Anaerolineae; order UBA7937; family B3-Chlor; genus B3-Chlor. The sequence goes on along the minus strand of JAUWYD010000291.1, from coordinate 997 downwards.
CGATGCGTCCTCCCGCCCATGTGCGAGGGCCTCTGGTGAGGCGCCCGTTGAGAAAGGTGCCAGTGGTCAAGACGACTGTTTGGCCCAGATGCTGGTGACCCTTACTGGTCTCCACCCCTGTCACTCTATCTCCCTCGACGAGGAGCCCTGTCACCCCAGCCTCTTCGAGGGCCAGCTGGGGCTCGCTTTCAAGGGTGTGCCTCATCGTCAGGGAGTAGAGGCGCTTGTCGGCCTGAGCGCGCATTGCCTGAACGGCCGGACCCTTGCTCTGGTTCAGGAGACGTATCTGGATGAAGGTGCGGTCGATGTTGCGCGGTTGCTCCCCTCCCAGAGCCCCGATCTCGCGGGTCAGGTGACCCTTGGCCGGTCCGCCCACGCTGGGGTTGCAAGGCATCTCGGCGATGTGGTCCAGGCTCAGGGTCAAGAGCAGCGTGCGACAGCCCATGCGCGCCGCTGCCAGGGCAGCTTCGCACCCAGCGTGTCCTGCACCGACCACGATTACGTCGTACCCGTCCTTCATGCCCACTTCCAGAGGCTCTCTGGAAGATAGTATATCGGAGCGCCGTCGCTGAGGCAAGGGCCGGCGGGTCGGTGAGATGACCGGACGCAACATCAGGACGTCCTGCCGAAATCAGGTCTATCCCCATGGAAGCCAAATAGGGATCCATAGGATCGGTGGCGCATGGAAGCCGTTGGCGAGACCGCCGTTGAGCTGTGCCGCTGCCTGACCCGTAAGGGGCCTGAGCTTGATAAAACTGTGGTTTTGTGCTCTAATTCATTCTCGAGAATGACTCGCTCAAGGGGGACTCATGCCCGGTAGTGTGGCTATCGCCTTGGTGTTGAGCACTTTGGCTGGCTTGTCCACTCTCATCGGCAGCTTCTTGGCCATCTTCGTGCGGAAGCCGGGACCACGCTTCATGGCCTTCACCCTGGGCTTCTCGGCTGGGGTGATGATACTGGTATCCTTTATGGAACTGCTGACCGGCGGCATAGAAAT
>JAUWYD010000065.1 GCA_030616025.1 Chloroflexota bacterium | reverse complement strand
CGGACACGCCCTATCCCTGTCGAAGGCAGACCAAACGGAGGTGGTCTTCATGGGAGAGAGCGAACAGTTGACCCGTTTCGCCAACTCCTACGTCCATCAGAACGTGGCCAAAGAGGACGTCGATCTTCGAGTTCGGGTCGTGATGGGCACGAAGATAGGGATAGCCTCAACTAATGACCTGAGCGATGCTGCCCTGCATGGAGTGGTGGAGTCAGCGATGACGGCGGCCAAGTTTCAGCAGGACAACCCCGACTTCATCTCGCTGCCGGAGCCTCAACCTATCCGAGAGATAGATGGCTTCGTCGAGAGTACCGCGGCGTGCACTCCTCAGAAGCGAGCTGAGGCCGTGAGAAGCATCTGCCTTCCGTCACGAGAACACGCCCTAAACGCTTCAGGCGCCTTCGCCACCAGGAGCTTCGATTACTGTGTGGGCAATTCCTTGGTTCTCCTCGCATATTATCCGACGACGCGGGCCGACCTGGGAACCTTCATCATGAGCGACTCCGGTTCCGGCTATGCCGCTGCAGCCTCTCTGGATGTGGAGGAGATCGATGCCGAATCACTGGGGCAGGAGGCCATGGACAAGGCCCTGCGCAGCCGTAGCCCGGTCGACGTTCCGCCCGGCGAGTATGCTGTGATCCTAGAGGAGTACGCCGTGAGTGCGTTGATCGCGTATCTGGCCTACATGGGGTTCAGCGCGCAGGCGCTTCAGGAAGGCCGCAGCTTCATGACCGGCAAGCTTGGGGATGAAGTGACAGGGGAGACCATTAGCATCTGGGATGATGGCCTTCACCCTCGGAACCTTCCCATGCCCTTCGACTTCGAAGGTGTTCCGAAACAGCGAGTGGATTTCATCACCAGGGGAGTGGCCAGCGGCGTTGTCTACGACAGCTACACGGCCGGCAGGGAAGAGGGAAAGGAATCCACGGGCCACGCCTTGCCCGCCCCCAACAGCATCGGACCCTTCCCTTGGAACGTGGCCATGGATCCCGGCCAGGAGACGAAAGACGAGATGCTAGCTTCCACCAAAAAGGGGTTGTGGCTGACTCGCGTCCACTACGTCAGACCCGTTCATCCCCTGAAGACGATCGTCACCGGCATGACCCGCGATGGGACGTTCCTGATCGAGGATGGTGAGCTCGTGAGGCCGGTCAAGAACTTGCGCTTCACCCAAAGCATCTTGGAAGCCCTGTCCGATGTCGAGATGATTGGTCATGACACTATGATGGGGCGAGAAGCCTTCGTGGAGAACTTCATCGGAGGTGTTCGTGTGCCGGCACTGAAGATTGGGAAATTCACCTTCACGAGCACGACCGAGTTCTAGCTCCCCTTGACGCCGGTTCATCGGGTGTGGTATGATCTGAACACATCCTGACCGGACGCCCCTGAGTGTATCCTCTCAGCTGAATCTCGAGGCGTATCGGCGTTGTGGTCATGAGTTGGAGCCCTGGCTAGCCACACCCCTGACGAGTAACTACACCCTTCCTCAGGTGTTAATATGCTAGTGAGGGCCTCTGAGCAGGGTCTCGAGGGGGAAACCGGGCTTGAAGATGAGAACCGACGAAATCCAGCTTCTCGTTGGCGACGTGTCGCTCAGTTTCGGTGGAACCAGCGCCTTGTCCAACGTGAGACTCGAGACTCACACGGGCGAGATTCTGGCCATCATTGGCCCCAACGGCGCCGGCAAGACCAGCCTCCTCAACTGCATCAACGGGTTCTACCGCCCGGACCGGGGAACGATCGTCTTCGAAGGCCAGGACATGACCCGGTTGCCCCCGCACAAAATCGCCACACTGGGCATTTCCCGTACTTTTCAAAACATCGCCCTCTATACCGGTATGAGCGTACTAGACAACCTGATGGCGGGCCGACACGTGCATATGAAACACGGAATGCTGGCCGGGGCTCTATACTTCGGGAGGGCACTGAGAGAAGAGGTGGAACACCGGCTCGTAGTGGAGGAGATCATTGATTTCTTGGAGATGCAGGCTGTCCGGAAGAAGACTGTCGGCACGCTGCCCTACGGCCTGCGCAAGCGTGTGGAGCTGGGGCGAGCGCTGGCGCTGGAACCGAAGCTACTCCTACTTGACGAGCCCATGGCCGGGATGAACGTCGAGGAGAAGGAGGACATGGCCCGCTTCATTCTGGACATCCACGAGCGACAAGGGACCACAATTCTCCTTATCGAGCACGACATGGGTCTGGTGATGGACATCGCTGACCGAGTTGCTGTACTTGACTTCGGGCTCAAGATTGCCGACGGTACCCCAGACGAGGTCAAGCGCGACCCCAAGGTCATCCAAGCCTATCTGGGGCGGAAGGAGATTTCGGCCGCGTCAAATACGGGATGAAGGAGCGGAGAGGATTGGGCTTGACGGACGCAACACCTGACACCCTACCCAAGTGTTTCCTGGTCAAAGTGCACCAATATGGCGACAACAAGGTCGCCATGCGTCAGAAGGATCTGGGCATCTGGCGGAACATCACCTGGCAGGAATGCTACGAACACGTCAAGCGGTTTGCACTTGGGATGGTCAGCCTCGGTCTGCAACGGGGCGATAAGGTATGCATTATCGGCGACAACGACCCACAGTACTTCTGGGCTCAGTTGGCGGTGCAGGCCGGGGGCGGGGTGGCAGTAGGCATCTTCACCGACAGCGTCCCCCGTGAGATCCAGTACGTCGTGGATCACTCCGACGCGGCTTTCGTCCTGGCCAAGGATCAGGAGCAATGCGACAAACTGCTGGTGATTCGTGACCAAGTGCCAAACGTGCGCAGGGTCATCTATTGGGAGGAGAAAGGGCTCTGGAGCTACGACGAATCGTGGCTGATTTGCTTTGAGGAGGTCGAGGCCCTGGGACAAGCGCAGCAGGAAGAGCACCCTGGACTGTTCGAGGAGTTGGTCGCACGGGGGAAGGGAAGCGACCTCGCCGTGTTTTGTTATACGTCGGGGACGACGGGACTACCAAAGGGCGTGATGCTTGACCACTCCAATCTCATCTCGGGTTGCGATCTCACCGTGAAGGTGGATCCACGCACGGACACGGACGACTACGTCTCCTTTCTCCCCCCAGCGTGGATTACCGAGAATGTGCTAGGCCTCACCGTTCACTTGCGCACCGGCATGATTGTCAACTTCCCCGAGGCGCCCGAGACCGTACAAGAGAATATCCGCGAGATTGCGCCCCAGGCGTTGCTATTCAGCGCCAGGCTATGGGAGAGCATGGTGGCGATGGTTCAGATGCGGATCACCGACACTTCGGCCATTAACCGTTTCTTGTACCGCATCTTCATGCCTGTGGGCTACAAGGTCGCCCGGATGCGCTTCGAGGAGCGCCGGCAGGTCAGGCTGCCCTGGCGGCTACTGTACGCCCTGGGAGACTTGGCCGTCTATCGCCCGCTACGTGATAAGCTGGGGCTCATCAACGTCAGATCGGCTTACTCCTCCGGGGCAGCCCTCAGTCCAGATGTCATTCGCTTCTTCCGCGCTGTCGGCGTCAATATAAAACAGCTCTTCGGCTCGACTGAAGCCCAGGTGCATACTCTACACATCGGCGACGACGTCCGGTTCGAGACAGTGGGCGTTCCACTGCCGGGCATGGACGTCAGAATCGCCAACGATGGCGAGATCCTTGTGCGAGGACCCACCGTGTTCCGCGGATACTATAAGAGCGCTGAGGCGACCGCCGACAAGCTGAAGGACGGCTGGTTCCACACCGGCGACGCCGGTCACTTTGACGAGGACGGACATCTGATCTACCTCGACCGCGTCAAGGATCTTCTGGAGTTAGCTGGCGGACAAAGGTTCTCGCCGCAGTACATCGAAGGCCGATTGAAGTTCAGCCCCTATGTCACGGACGCGATGGCCATCGGTGGGGCGGACCAGCCATATGTCACGGGGATCATCAACATTGACTTCGATAACGTCGGACGCTGGGCGGAGAGTCGCGGACTGGCCTACACCACCTTTGTGGACCTCTCACAGAAGCCGGAAGTGTATGACCTGGTTCAGAGCGATGTGGAGCGGGTCAACCGTGCCTTGCCCGCACCCGCCCGCATGCGGAAGTTCGTGCTGTTGCACAAGGAGTTCGACCCCGACGAGGCGGAACTGACCCGCACCCGCAAGCTGCGGCGGGCGTTCATGGAAGAACGCTACAAGCTGATGATAGATACGATGTACGGCGCCGGCGAGGAAGTACGGGTCCGGGCCGAAGTGAAATACCGGGATGGGCGCACGGGGGTCGTCGAGACGTCGGTGAGAGTGCGCTCACTCGGTTCAGTATAGCGGCGAGTCCGCACGCGCGCGTCGGTCTCACGCTCTCTCGCGGATTGATGACCGACGCTGCGGCGAACCGGAGGTAGTAACATGGCTGATGTGGTCCTATTTGGCAAACCTCTCTTCCTCGCCGTGCAGTGGTTGATCACTGGCCTTCTGGTGGGGAGCATCTACTCCCTTGTCGCTCTGGGGCTGGTGCTGATCTACAAGGCCTCAAGCGTCTTCAACTTCGCCCACGGATGGTTGATGCTTGTGGGTGGTCTGCTCTGCTGGGCCTTCTTCCAGGACCAGGGCTGGCCGCTGTGGGTCTCCATTCTGGCTGCATTCGCCGTCATGGCCATCTTGGGCCTGCTTATCGAGCGCGTCACCTTGCGCCCGCTCATCGGCCAGCCGGTGCTAACGACAATCATGATGACTCTGGCGCTGGCCCAGTTGCTTCAGGGCATCGTGATGCTGGTCTGGGGCGCCAACCCACACCCACTACCGATCTTCGCCGATCAGGCTGGCCTGCCCATGCCACCGTTGAAGCTCCCCACCGCAGGGCTTCTGGGTGGCGATATCATTCTAAAGGTCCAGTTGCTCTGCTCATTCGCCGTAACTGTCTTGGGCTTTGGAGCTCTTACGTTGTTCTTCCGCTTCACGAGAACGGGATTGAGCATGCGGGCAACGGCGGAAGACCACCAACTCGCCCAGTCGGTCGGGCTGCCAGTGCGGCGCATCTTTGGCCTGGCATGGGCCATCGCCGCCATCTTCGCCGCGGCGGCCGGCATCGTGCAAGGTGCGGGCACAGGCTTGGATCCAATCGCCGTCCCTACCATGGCCCTGAGAGCCTTCCCAGCGGTGCTGCTGGGTGGGCTCGAGTCCTTTACCGGTGCGATCGTGGGAGGCCTCACCATCGGCGTCGTCGAGACGATGACCTCTGGCTACATCAGCACCTCCGCAGGCCAGGAACTGGCTCCCTTTCTGGTGCTGATGTTGGTGCTGATCATCAAACCGGACGGCCTTTTCGGGCAGAAGCGAATTGAACGGATATAGGTCGGGTCTTCGGGAGCACATAGCGCGATAGGGGAACAGAATGGCAGCGATCCGTCCGAGCGGTATCTACGACGTGAGCTACGAGCAAGACATGGCACTCGTACGGACGCCGGCACTCAGGGTGGCAGCAGTCATAGGCACCGTCATCTTTTTCGCGCTACCGCTCTTCAGCCGTGACTCGCCTCTGGGCTTGGAGATCGTGCCCTTGCCGTGGCTAGGGACACTGAACCGCATCGGCATCACCCTCATCTCCGTGCAAGGGCTGAATATTCTGCTTGGCTACACTGGCCAGATCTCACTTGGCCAAGCTGCGTTTATGGCCGTGGGGGCATACACCTCGAGCATTCTGACGACTCACGTCGGGATTCCCTTCTGGCTCGCCCTGCCGATGGCGGCACTGACTGCTGGCGTGGTCGGGCTCATCTTCGGCCTGCCCAGCCTCCGTATCAAGGGCTTCTACCTGGCCATGGCCACGCTGGCGGCCCAGTTCATCATCCCCTGGACGCTTAAGAACCCGCTGGCTCAATGGACCGGGGGAGCCAGCGGCATGGAGGTGCCCGTGCCCACCATGGGTAACTGGGTCTTCAAATCCGATCAGAGCATGTTCTACGTGATCATGATCCTGTTGGCAGTGATGATGTTGGCGGCCAAGAACATCACCCGCACACGGGTCGGCCGCGCCCTGATCGCAGTGCGTGACCACGACCTGGCAGCCGAGGTATTGGGTATCAACCTTTTTACCTACAAGCTGCGCGCCTTCTTCCTTTGTGCCGTATATGCTGGTGTCGCTGGTAGCTTGTCGGCCCACTACACGCGCAGCATTAGCCCGGATGGCTTCGACCTGCTCGATTCCATCTGGCAGCTTGGAATGCTGATCGTCGGCGGGGCAGGTTACGCAGTGGGGCCGGTCTTCGGCACCGCGCTGGTGCGGCTCCTGCGCGAGTTTGCGACGTTCATCACGCCCGCAATGCGCGACGTGCTCCCCGGGACGTTACCTTTTGTGGACGTAGCGAGTGTGGACCGGGCGTTGGG
>JAUWYD010000221.1 GCA_030616025.1 Chloroflexota bacterium | reverse complement strand
CATGAGGTTGGCGATACTGAGGACTCGGTTGCTCGGCCGTGACAGAGTTTCAGGTGGGGTGACCGAGGTTTTTTGTCTATTGATCAGCACCGTTCGGGCGAACAGAGGGAGCAGCAATCGGGAGTCCCTGTTCACAGCCCGATTCGACGCGAAGTCAACGTAGGAGGGTAGGTTGAACATCAAGGATTTTCGGGCCTTGCGCGTGAGCCTTGCTTCCCCTGAGCGGATTCGCACCTGGTCCCACGGGGAGGTAACGAAGCCAGAAACGATCAACTATCGGCGGCTGAGGCCGGAGAAAGATGGTCTTTTCTGCGAGGCCATCTTCGGTCCTACCAAGGATTGGCAGTGCTATTGCGGCAAGTACAAGAAGATCCGCCACAAAGGGATTGTCTGTGAGAAGTGCAGGGTCGAAGTCACTCGTTCGCGAGTGAGACGGGAGCGCATGGGTCACATCGCACTAGCTTCACCGGTGGCGCATGTTTGGTACACTCAGCGGGTGCCAAGCTACTTGGGATTGCTTCTGGACATCTCACGCCGCAATCTGGATCGTGTGCTCTATTTCGCTCAGTACATGATCACTGAGATCGACGAAGATGCTCGGGCAAAGGTCCTGCGCAAGCTTGACGAAAAGCTAGCCAGCGACATGGAAGAGCTGCGGCATGACCTTGAGGAACGGGCCGGCGAGGTAGAGCGGGCAGCTGGGAAGAAGATAGAACGGCTGCAGGCGCGAGCGGAACCCATCAAGCAGAAATATGATGAGAAACTGGCAGAACAGACCGACCGCATAATGCGTGAGGCGAGCGCCGTCCAGACCAGGTTGAGTCGGGCAGTGGGAAAGGTCATCAGGAAGGACATAGTGTTCGAGGCCTCTTCGGAGGTTCTGGTGCCCGCTCGAACAATGGTGAAACGCAAACATCTGACCCTTCTAAACCGGGCGGTGCAGGCTGAGATCGAGGAGATCGAGGGTGATGTCCGGGAGAAGCTGCAAGACAAGCTGACAACCATCGAGGCCGAGATCGATTATCTGCGCGAAGAGGCCGAAGCCAAGATCCGTGAGCTCACCGAAGAAGTGGATGAACAGATCGCGGCTTTGAAGTCTGCTTCGGAAGATGAACGCAAAGAGACCAAAGCTATCAAGGTGCAGCAGTTTCTCAACGAGACCCAATACCGAGAGTTGGAGGGCAAGCGGGGTCGTTTCTTCAGCGCAGAGATGGGGGGAGGGGCCCTCTTAGAAGTCTGCAAGAACCTGGATCTGGATGCGATGGCTGATCGGGTGCGGCGCGAGGCCAACGACAGCCGTTCGAAGCAGCGACGGAAGAAGGCCACCAAGCGGCTACGCGTTGTTGAAGCGCTGCGCAAATCTGGGAACCGTCCGGAATGGATGATCCTCACCCTTCTACCAGTCATTCCACCTGATCTGCGGCCAATGGTGCAGTTGGACGGAGGGCGTTTCGCCACCAGTGATCTGAATGATCTCTATCGTCGCGTTATCAACCGAAACAACCGCCTCAAGCGTTTGGTGGAGTTGGGAGCGCCTGATGTTATCGTGCGCAACGAGAAGCGGATGCTTCAGGAGGCTGTGGACTCTCTTATCGACAACAGCCGGCGAGGAAAGGCTGTGTCCTCCAGAGGTAGGAGAAAGCTGAAGTCCCTCTCCGATATACTGAAGGGTAAACAGGGACGCTTCCGGCGCAACCTGTTGGGCAAGAGGGTTGACTACTCTGGGCGCTCAGTGATAGTAGTAGGGCCGCACCTGAAGCTACACCAATGCGGGCTGCCGAAGAGTATGGCCCTGGAGCTCTTCAAGCCTTTTGTCATGCACAAGCTGGTGGAACATAGCTACGCGCATAATGTGAAGGGGACGAGACGGATCATCGAACAAATGCGCCCGGAAGTGTGGGAGGTGCTGGAAGAGGTAGTCAAGGACCATCTTGTCCTCCTCAACAGGGCCCCGACGTTGCACCGGCTTGGGATTCAGGCTTTCCAACCGGTACTTGTTGAGGGGAACGCGATTCAGATCCATCCGCTGGTGTGCAGCGCCTTCAACGCCGATTTCGACGGAGACCAGATGGCAGTCCATGTGCCCCTCTCACAGGCGGCGAGGACGGAAGCCGAAGAGCTGATGCTGTCGAGTCACAACCTGCTGTTACCTGCCAATGGTGAGCCGACGGTCAGCCCCACCAAGGATATGGTTCTCGGTTGCTACTACTTGACCGTCGAGGACGAGGGGTGCAAAGGCGAAGGAAAGGTCTTCTCCGATCTGGACGAGGTGTTCTTGGCTTACGAGCTGGGTGAGGTGGATCTACACGCCAAGATCAAGTTGCGCGCCAAGGTCTTAGTCACAAAGAGAAGGTTCACGAAAATCATAGACACCACCGTGGGTCGTGCCATCTTCAACGCTGCTTTGCCCGAGGAACTGCGATTTCGAAATGAGGTGATAGACAAGGGTGAGCTAAAGCAGTTGGTGGCAGAATGCTATCATAGGCTGGGCCCTGAAGCCACGGCGGTCATGGTTGATGATATCAAGGACTTGGGCTTCAGATACGCTACGCGGTCTGGCCTGACTATAGCTGTCAGCGACATTACGATTCCGGAGGTGAAGGAGAGCATTCTTCAGGAAGTCACTTCGGAGGCGGAGGGCATTGAACGGCAGTATCGTCGGGGGCTGATAACCGAGAATGAGCAGTACGTCAAGAAGGTGGAGCTTTGGACCGAGGCCATGGACGAAGTCACCGAGGCCGTGGCGGAGGCTCTCGATCCGCTGGGCCCCATCCGGCTCATGGCCGCCTCCGGGGCCACCAAAGGTGGGTTCCAACCGATCCGGCAGTTGGCGGGGATGCGCGGTCTGATGGCTGACCCTGCGGGACGGATCATTGAATTGCCCATTCGCTCCAATTTCCGGGAGGGCTTGACGGCGCTGGAGTACTTCATCTCTACTCATGGGGCGCGCAAGGGGTTGGCTGACACGGCCCTCCGCACGGCAGACGCTGGTTACTTGACTCGTCGTCTGGTGGACGTCGCCCAGGATTCGATAATCAATGCTGAGGACTGCGGCACTGAGAATGGCTTGTGGATCAGAGCGGGTCGGGCGGTTGAGATTGGCGAGACCTTTGAGGAGCGGATCTGGGGGCGGCTCGCAGCGGCGGTGGTCGTCAATCCTGAGAGCGGTGAGATCATCGTTGAGAAGGGAGGGATGATCAGCCGTGCGCACGTTGCAGAGATCGAGCGCGCTGCCGTCCAAGAATTATTTGTCCGCTCTCCGCTGACCTGTCAATTGCGATTCGGCGTGTGCAGCAAGTGCTATGGTAGGGACTTGGCTCGAGAGGGGCGGGTCAAACTGGGGGAGGCGGTGGGCGTAATAGCCGCTCAATCCATCGGTGAGCCAGGCACGCAGCTTACGTTGCGGACCTTCCATACGGGAGGCGTGGTTGAGGGCGAACATAGAGACATTACTCATGGTTTGCCCCGTGTT
>JAUWYD010000212.1 GCA_030616025.1 Chloroflexota bacterium | reverse complement strand
GCGGGGCGATACCTCGCAGGTCTGCGAAGCCCACCAGCGAGGCTCCCCAACTCAGGATCTGATCGCGAAGATCCCTTGATACCGCATCTTGTCTTGTCGATGTGCGATTCTGCATCTCAACCACGGAAGCTGCCGAAACCTCCGCTATCCACCCTGAGCCCCTTGATTGTGAACAGTGACAGCATTGCCAGACACACGGAATTGCGCCTCCACCACGCTGGGACGTGACCGTTCCAGAGGAGCACTTGCGGATACAAGCAGGCGTGGCACCCTTCTAGCAGACCTTGTGAACGTGGTCAAGGGAGAAATGTCATCTTGTTCGGACCCCTTCCCGGTGATATAATCTGCAACCGACCGCAGTCGGAAGTTGAAGGCCGGGATAACAAGGGGAGCACGATGACGAGTCAACCCTCGGTTGATACTAATGCATCTCGCACGGCCTTTCGGACGTTGGCCTGATCGACGCCGATGTCATACTCGGCATCCCAATCTCGGCGACGGGCAAGAGTATCTATTTCGACCGATAAGCGTACCCCTCACACCGCTGACTTGAACTCAGTCAGATGAGCTCAGTTGCGACTTCCGAAAGAGGCGCGCGTTGTCGATCGCCACGGCAGCGTAGCCAGCCATGGAAGCGAGCAGGCTCTGATCCTGCTCAGAGAAGGTGCCCTCCAACTTGTTGATGACCTCAATCACCCCGATGATCTCGCCTCTGGCGATCATCGGCACGCAGAGCACCGATCTAGTCAGAAAATCCGTAGAGATGTCGATGGCCCTGTGACGGATGGGATCCTGACGCGCATCCGGAATGAGCAATGGCTGACCAGTTTGGGCCACTCGACCAGCGATGCCCTGTCCCATCTTCAGGCGCAGAGGCTTCACATGCTCGGCCCTCTCGCCCAAGGCGATCTGAAATACTAGCTCTTCTGCCTCCTCATCAACGAGCAGGAGTGAACCAGCCTCCACCTTGAGCATGACATTGACCCGCTCCATTATCAAAGTGAGAGCATTCTCCAGGTCAAGGGTTGAGGAAAGGGCTTGGCCGATCTCGTTGAGTAGCCTCAGTTCCTCCGCTCGACGCTGAATACGGTCATACAACCGAGCGTTCTCAACGCCGATAGCCGCATAGTCAGCCAAAACACTCAGCAGGTACTTGTCATTGGTGGAAAACGACTTGTCAAAGGTAGCACCGCTCACACTCAGCGCACCAATGACCTGTCCCCGAAACTTCAGTGGCACGATGAGAGAAGCCTTCACCGCAAGGTCCTCCTCCAACGTCCGGCCCGCTTCCTCGGAGGCAGCCCCCAATATCGTAGGACGGCCGGTCTTGATGACCTCTTCGATCATCCTGTCTTCTACCCGCAATCCGTAGTCCCCCGAGAGCTCCCCCCCCGCGCTCTGTGCGGCTCCGATACCCAGAGTATTGGTCTCCTCGTCGATGAGGTGGACGGCTCCTTCCTGCGCTCCCGTTACGTAGACTGCGGCCTCAACAGCTCGGTTCAACAGGTCCTCCAGTCCCAGCAGCGAGTTCATGGCTTGTCCAATGCCATGCAGTATGTTGAACTCCTTGATCCGGCGCTCCAACTCCTTGTTGGCCAAAGTCAGCTGTTTCACTAACTCGGACCTTTCCTTTTTCAACCGCGATTCGTTGAGAGCCTGCTCGATAGCCTCCAGTATGTCTTCCATCTTGAAGGGCTTGGTGATGTAGTTCTTGACCCCTAACCTGAAGGCCTCCGCGGCAATAGTCTCTGAGCCATGAAACGTTATGACGATGACCGGAATATCGCTCCCCTTCTCAGTCAAAGCGGCCAGAACATCCATCCCCGACATCTTGGGCATTTCCAGATCCAAGATGATCAGGTCGGGCTTCTTGCTCAAGGCCACCGTGAGTCCCGCTTCGCCATCCACTGCGGTCAAGACTTCGTAACCGTTGGGGCGAAGAACGTAGTCCTCCAAGAAATCGATCACGCCCGGGGCATCATCAACCACGAGAACTGTCTCACCAGCCATCATCTCCTCCCCCACTCTTGACTATCTGGCCCGCCTGTATCTCTGACCGACGATGACCTGTCCTGCAGGACTGACGACGAAGTGCACGAACGCCTGCACCTCCTCGTCCGGGCTCCGCCGAGTTACCAACATGAAAGGTCGACCAAGAGGGTAATCTCCCTGAGTGACAGCCTGGAGGTCCGGCTTCACCCCATCGATGCGGAGTGGCTTGGCGCCAACGGCGACATCTGCTGCGGAAGCATACCCAATAGCGAGAGGCTTCTCGGCCACATGCCGACCCACGGCCTGATTGCTAGGCATCACAATGGCCGTCAGAGTCACCCTCCTGCCCTCCATCACCATCTCCTCGAACCACTCCCTAGTCCCGGAACCATCCTCACGACTCAGAACCTGGATATCTACCTCCTCGCCCCCAACCTCCGACCAGACCAGGATGTCACCGCTGAATACTTCCCTGAGTTGCTGGGAACTCAGGGAGTCCACCGTGTTCTGGTTGTTCACCAGGATGGCGACGGCGTCGTAGGCCACTACCGTCGCCTCCAGACCCTGCTCCTCGCTGGGCGACAGCTCTCGCGACACCATTGCCAGGTCCACCGCGCCATCGCGCAACGCTTCGAGGCCCAGCCTCGAGCCCCGGGCTTCGACGTCAACTGTCACATGCTCGGAGCGCCGAGTGTAGGCATCGGCCAGTTCCTCCATCACTGACTGCATAGAGCTGGCACCCGCCATCTCCAGGTGTACAGGTGGATGCGGTTCCACAGTGGCAACACAGGCACTTACGAGAGAACCGACGAACAGCACGGAGCCCGTCAATACGCGGTGCCAGCGCCAACGCTTCTCACTCGTCATGATACTCGTTCGCAGACCATCCCTCAGAAGAGCGAGGTCGTACCCGGAGAGCCTGCTATCGGAACGACGCCAGAGCAAACAATGTGCTAGCCAGGCCCATAGCCCAGCAATATATCGCGAAGGGATAGAGACCCCGTCTTCGCAGATAGCCCAGAAGGAACTTGATGCTGAGAAAACCACTGACGGTAGCGGAGAGAAAGCCGGTGCACAGGATCAGAGGCGAGTTTGAGAAAAGAGGCGTGCCCCACAAACCCTTCACCTTAAATGCCCCTGCCCCGAGGATGATTGGCACAGCCAGGAGAAACGAGTAGCGTGCCGCGTCTTCCCTTCGCAGGCCTCGCCAAAGGCCGTAACTGATCGTGGCGCCCGAACGAGATATCCCTGGCGCGATGGCGACCGCCTGCCCCAGGCCAACAATGATGGCATCCAGCCAGGTCATTTCGTGCACTTCCAGTTTGCGCCTGCTCAACTTCTCACTGACCATCAGCAGGACTCCCGTGGTCACCAGCAGGACACCCACCCACATCGGGCTGGCAAATAGAACTTCGAAGAAATCTCCCAACGCAAAACCGACCACCGTCGCCGGCAGGGTTCCCAGCATGATGAGCCAGGCTATCTTGCGCCTTGGCTCATCGCCCAAGGACCGCTCCTTGATGCTGAGCGCTGCACCGATCATCAACTCCGCCAGGTCTCGCCAAAAGAA
>JAUWYD010000037.1 GCA_030616025.1 Chloroflexota bacterium | reverse complement strand
TTGTACACGTCCCAGAAGGCGTGCGGCGCGTCGGCGAAATCGAAAGGATAGATGCTCACCGTCTTGGAGGTGTCGAGAAGATTGACTGTGACATGTCTCCAGGGCATGTCGGGGGCGGCCGGGGACGGTAGATAGCGGTCCTCAAGCTGGAAGAACCCTCCCCCGGCGATGGAGATCAGCAACCGCTTCAGCTCCTCCTCGCTGACATGCCCAGTAATGACCACGCGGTCGGTTCCCACACTAAGTCCCTCCTCCTCACGGCCGACAACGACCAAGCCATCGCCGTAGATGCTGAGCTCCGCCACATGCTTGGCTGTGGGAGGCGGCATCAGTCCCCCGTAGGTATCCGCTTCGATGATCAGAACACCAGCGCTGTGGTCATATTCCGAGGAAGTAGTAGTGACGGATGAAGGCGTGGGCTCGCCCACCGCACCTCCTCCGCAGGCCACAGCTATCAGGACTACAACGAACGCCACACTTCTTCTAGTCAGCGTCTGTGCCATGGCAGGTAGGGGGGAAAGGGTGGGCCAGCGCGATCTCTACGCCAGCCCACCCGTGGGTCACCTACATGGGCGCGGTGATATTCAGTGGTTGATTGATGTCCCGGACTTCCATCGAGAAGTTTATCTCGCCACTTTCGTCCTGGCAATCCACACCGGCGTGAAGCTCTCTTTTGACCGGGAAGCTCCCGTCCACCGCCACCCAGATGTCATCCTGTACAGAGGCAAATGTGCAGCCGGCGGCGAAGGCCCCCCACAGGCTGCCCTCCGCACTACGGTAGTGATGGGACTGGACGCCGTTCATCATCTCCTGGCCCACGTACTGGACGTCCTCCGGATCCCCGACGGAGAGGATCTCCCACCAATACAACATGCTGAAGGCGTCGAAGATGCTGAGCATGGACTCATCCATAACCGGGACCTCCTGCCAGGCATCCCCAGCCTCCCGTATCCACATCTTGCCCAGGTCCTCGATGTAGACAATCTCCATGCTGGTGGAGTCACCGTCGGTGACGCTGGAGAAGCTGAGCTGTTCCGCCTTCGTGGGCTGGCTCTGGCGCTGCCCCTCGATATCGAGCACCAGCTCTTCCGCGGACCCTGCCATGGCGCTCAGTCCATCAATGTGGAGGCTGTACGCATACGAGCTCAGATTCTGCAGGGCCTCCACATCCAACTCGAAAGGCAACTGCTCCGGAGGAGTTGCTGGCTCGGGCGTCTCGCAGTCTTGGGGGCAGTTCTGAGGGTTCTCGGTGTCATCGCAAACCCCGTCGCCGCAGAGCACTTCGCTGACCGGTGTGTCCTGTGCAGGCGCTGGTGTTGGGGTCTCCTCCTCCGTGAGCAGACCACCGAGGTCCGGCAACCCTGGCAGTGAGCAGGCCAGCGTGAGCGAGACCAGAAGGGTCAGGCCCAACACTGCGGTCAGTACTCTTGTTCTGCTATTCATCTCTCATCTCCTTTATCTTGATTCAAGCTACGTTCGATTGTCGGTCCGAGCTCCCTGGGATTATGTGCGGCTACGGTCCCACTCCACCGGCGACCACACTACCACTCATGTGGCGCCGCCTCCCGCCCGGATCCCTTAGGACAGCAATAAGCCTCTGAGCAGGAGTAGACCCCCGATGGAAACCGCCCCGGCCACAGCGGCCAGGAGGCAGCCCTTGGCCCAGGGTTGAGAGCGGTCACTCCCCCTGAACACGAGATAGAGCCCAATGATGAGACCTGCTGGAGGGATCACGAATGACAGGGCGTATAGCAACAGGTCTGGCCGCCGTTCCCACTCCACCAGCAGGGGGCTGGCATTGAAGATCGAGGAGTAGGTGCCGCTGACGATGCCAATCAAGAGCGTCCAGACGAAATTCCTCATCGTGATGCCGCCGAACAGCAGCAAGGCGGTCAGCGCGAAAACCACAGTCAGTTGGGTGTTGATGGAACGATCCAGAGTCTGAATGATGCTATGGTTGACCACGTCCTCTATGGGTTGCCCCGCGTACCGTCTGCTGTTCTCGCGGATCCGGTCGAAGACGACGATACTATCATGCACCGAAAACCCGATCACGGTCAAGAGCGCGGTCAGGAACAAAGCATCCACTTCCCACCCGAACAAGACGCCGAAGATCGAGGCCAGGCCTACCACAACGAAGATGTCGTGCACCATGGCGATGATGGCGCAGGCGCCGTAGCGGACGGGATTCATCACATGGCGAAAGGCAAAAGAGATGTAGATCAGGATAGCTACGGCCGCCATCCCGACCACTAGATAGGCCCGCTGCTGCACCTCTCCACCCACTGTGGGGCCTACGGACTCGAAACGCAGCTCGGTGAATTCTCCGAACCGGTCTTGGACATCCTCCTCGATCTGCCGCTTGGTCTCTGAGTCCAACACCTTGCTGCGGATGAGGAAGATGTTCTCCGTGGAGCTCTGAACCATGGTGTCGGCGAATCCGTACTCACCGAAGAGTTCCTTCAGCTGCGCTGGTTCGACGACACCGCTCTCGTGGAACTGCAACTCCAACATCGAGCCCCCGGTGAAGTCTATCGAGAAATGGAGGCCGAAGAGGATGAGGGAGATCAGTCCAGGCACGACGACGACGGCTGAGATGAGATAGTACCAGTAGCGCTTGCCGACTATGTCAAGCATGCCTACCCCCTACACCCCAAACCAGCGATGATGCTTGACCACGTCCAGGTCCACGATTAACCGCAGGAAGGTACGGGTGACGATGATGGCTGTGAACATGCTGACCAGAACGCCGATGCCCAGGGTGAGAGCAAAGCCCTTGACGACGCTGGCTCCGAAATAGGACCCAAACCAGAATAGTATGGCACAGGTGATAAGCGTGGAGATATTCGAGTCGCGAATGGACGGCCAGGCACGACTGAAACCCTGCTCCACCGCCAGGCGCAACCCTTTCCCTGCCCGCAACTCCTCCTTCATCCGCTCGAAGATGAGGATGTTCGCATCCACAGCCATACCCACGGAGAGGATGAAGCCCGCTATGCCGGGCAGAGTGAGAACTACCGGTATCAGTTTGAAGAGCGCCAAGACCACGGCTGCATAAATCATGAGCGCCCCGTCTGCCAGGAGTCCTGGGAAACGGTAGTACAGCAGCATGTAGAGCACCACGACGCTCATGCCGATCGCCCCGGCGATGAGGCTCTTTTGCAGAGAGTCCTCGCCCAACGTGGGACCAACGGTGCGGTTCGTCTCCACGCGCAAGGGAATGGGCAAGGCACCGTACCGCAGCCGGATGACGATGCTTTCCGCTTCCTCTGGCGGAAACCCTCCTTCCCTGGTGATGCGCACCGCTCCGCCGGGGATGGGTTCGTTGATGGTGGCGCAACTCACAACTGCCTTGTCCAGGACGATGCACATCAGCTGTCCGACATGAGCCCTTGTGTACTGCTCAAAGAGCGCGGCGCCCTCATCGTTCAATTCAAAACGGATCTCGATCAGCCCCAGCTGGCCGAACCCCATGCTCGCCTCCTTGAGGTGGCGACCGGTCATGATGGTCTCGTAGATCGGTTCCTCGGGCGTGGGAGGGACAGTGGGGGTAACGGGGATCGTGGGGGTCACCACCGCCGACGGAGTAACAATCATCGTCGCAGTAGCCGTGATAGTAGCCGTCACCGTCTCTGAGGTAGCCGTCGCCAGGGGGACAGCCGTCGTTGTCACATCAGGGATCGTGGGGGTGATGGTCACCGTGGGTGTGATGGGCGCTGGAGACGCCACGTCCTCCGTGGTCTTCACTATCGTCCCCGCAGGCAGGAACGTGAGACCAGCATCAATGTACTCCAGCAGGCCCGTTTCGCCGAAAGTCTCTATGGCCTGCTCTGGATCCTCGATGCCGGGTAACTCGACGATGATCCTCCTACCACCCGAGAGCTGAATGAGGGGCTCAGAAACCCCCAGGCTATTGACCCGCTGCTCGATGATGGCCCTGGTTGCTTCCATCGCCCCGGGGTCAACGGTTTGCTCAGGAGGCAAGTCTGCTTCCAACAGCACCTGCAAACCCCCTTGGAGATCCAACCCCCTGCGGAGCTCAATGTCGCGATCCACATTGATGGGGCCCAGATGGATGTGAAGCCCCGGATTGCCGGGCAGATCTGTCCAGGCGGCACATAGGGCCAAGACGATTATGCATCCCAATAGGGCCAGGGTTCCACGTCTCTCGGTGAACATATCCGTGTCCTCAGTCGCTCAAGCAACGGCGCTGATTATAGTGTCGCCTCGCTGGACTGTCAAGCGGGCAGTCCCTCAGACGATCTTCTCCCTGACATAAGCGCTGATGAAGTCCATGACCCACACGACCACAGTGATGGCCCACACCGCGACGCCCGCCTGCTTGTAGCGCAGCAGGTTGACCCACTGGATGAGAAGGAAGCCTACGCCACCCCCGCCAACCATACCGATGATGGTTGACATACGCACATTGATGTCCCAGCGATAGATAGTGAAAGCAAGATAGGGAGGTACGATCTGCGGCACAACCGCGTAGACAATGGTCTGAAGCACGTTGGCACCGGTGGCGGTGACGGCCTCTATGGGGCCCGTGTCTATACTCTCCACCTGCTCCGAGTAGAGCTTACCCAGGGCAGCGATGGAATGCATCCCCAGGGCCAACACGCCGGCGAAGGGACCGATGCCCACCCAAACGGCGAAGACGACGGCCCAGATAAGGGGCTCGATGGAGCGCACAATGTTGAAGATACCCCTGATTACGAAATAGATGATCATCGTGGGCCGACTTACGGACATCAGGTTGCGAGCCGCAAGAAAGCTGAGGGGCACGGCAGCGAACACTCCCAGGGTGGTCGCCATCAGCGCCAGCATGATCGTTTCCAACATCTTATCAAACACGATCCTGGCCGTCTCGCTGGCGTACGGCAACCCCACTTCCCACCTCAGCTCCGCCTGGATCTGGTGCAACTCCTCGGACTCGTCCACGGAAGGGATGGAGATCCCTTCCACGAAATGCCCTTCTCCGTCGGAGTCGAAGTGCGCCAACGATCTGATGGTACCTGCCGGAGGGATCCAACGCACGGTGCCCCGCGTGTTGGGCCGCAAGTTGAACCCCTCAACGGACAAGGGCTCCCCTGGGACCCCGCAGGTATGGGAGAGCACAAGATAGGGTTCCGACTCGCTGGCAGCCATCCGCTCCGGAGGTGAATCAGTGCAGGGCAGTTGGAAGTTAGTGAGGACTTCTTGGTACTCCTTGTCCCGGGACAGCACATCCGGCTGCACGATTTGGGTCACTATGTGCACGATGTCGGGATAACCAGTCACCAACTTGCGCAGATTGATCTCCGTAGACTGCCAGGCATAGGCATATACGAGGATACCGACAAAGAGCGCGCCGATGAAACGCCGTGAGGACAGAAGGCCCCGGGGCTCCTTTGCCGGCTTTTCTTGCCTTTCTTCTTGGGCACTCACTTCTGGATACCTCCTATCGTATCTCTACCTGAATGGCCTCCTCGCCATAGATCTCTTTGAACCTGGCGTCATCTATCTCCGCAGGCAAACCCTCAAATACCATCTCGCCATCTTTCAGGGCGATGATACGTGAGGCATAAGCTCGCGCCAGGCTGAGGAAATGCAGGCTGCATAGCACCGTCACCCCCTCATCCCTGTTCAAATCCTCGATATACCTGAGGATGGAATGGGACGTAGCAGGGTCCAAGCTGGCCACTGGCTCATCCGCGAGTATCAGTGTCGGCTCCTGCATCAGCGCTCGCGCGATTCCCACCCGTTGCTGCTGACCGCCGCTGAGCTCGTCGGCGCGCTTATGCGCCTGGTCCAGGATGCCCACCCGATCCAGGCAAATCAGAGCCTGCTCCACATCTTCCTTGGGAAAGCGCCCCACCGCGCTCCGCCAGGGATTAACATAGCCAAGTCGCCCCGAAAGGACATTGGTTAACACTGAGGAACGCTTCACCAGATTGAACTGCTGGAAGATCATGCCGATGCGCCGTCGCGCGTGGCGCAGCTCGGCACCGGACAACAGGGTGATATCCACCCCATCCCAGATGATGCGTCCCTCCGTGGGTTCTATCAACCTGTTGATGCACCTGAGCAGGGTGGACTTACCGGAGCCGCTGAGCCCGATGATGACTAAGAACTCGCCATCCTTGACCGTGAAACTGAGGTCCCTAAGCGCCACCGTGCCGCCGTCGTAGATCTTTGTTAGGTTCTGTACCTCGAGCATAGAAGCCCACCTCCCACCACGCCGTCCCGAGCCAAGCTCTGGGACAACGACTCTGTCATCAAGGTATAGGGGATTGGGCAGAGGAAGACCCCTGCCCAATCTCAACCGCTATGTCACTACATGTGTCTGACCTGATGAGGATCCAGGCCGCTGACTCACTCCAAGATGTCTTCGTCCGTCCATCCCAGGATATTGATCGCGTTCCGGACCGGGTCGTAGTAGTCATCGCTTACTCGACCGAAGCCCGTGATGTCGTAGAAGTCCTCATCCGCCAGGACCTCTAGCCCCTCATCTGTGGCCGCGTAGTCGATCAGCGTTTGGGCTATGGTATCCCTCATATCGCTCGGGAAATCGCTAACGAAGCTGACGGTGTCGTTGGGAATCCTCTCACTGATGGCCAGCAGCGCGATCTCGTCCATGACGTCGGGGTTGGTAGCCATGGCCGCCACCCGGGCATCGCGAACCCTCAGGCCGCCTTGCCACACCTTGTAGCTGCCATCGTCCTGCTGCTCGAGGGTGAAGTCTCCTCCAAGCTCCAACGGATCCCCTTCCGACCAGTCTGCCGGGACGTCACCCGGCGGCGAGAAATAGCTCGTGCCGAAGTCAGCAGTGCCGTCCATCACCGCCAAGACCGACTGCGGGTGACCTCCCGCCTCCACTGTCTCTCCCGGGGTGATGCCGCTCAGGCCCAAGAGCACCGACGGCCAGAGGTAACCTGAGGTCGAAGTCACGCTGGGAACGGCCCACGTCTTGCCTTCCAGATCCGCCAGCGACGTGATGCCGCTATCGCGGCGCACCGTAAACTGTGTCCAGTACGCCGTTCTTCCATAGCGGATCGTAGCTAGGGCCACCTCCACATCGCACTTGTCATTCGCCAGGACGTATCCCATCCCAGGGATGAAGCCCATGGTGTCGCCCTCCGCGGCGCACATCGCTTCGATAGTCGCTGCATAGGAGGTGGGAACCGAGACATCGAAGTGGATCCCTGTCTGCTCGGTTATCCAGTCCGTCATCTTCTCTCCAGCGGACTCGATGACAGCCACGTCGACTGAGGGCACAAACATCAGCTGGACTGGCCTCTCTGCAGACCCAAGCTCAGGCACCGGTGTCGCACAGCCACTCACCACGATTGGGGCCAAGAGCATCGTGAGGCCTACTATGAGCATAATGTACCGCTTCATTTCTTTTCCCTCTTCCCTTTCTTCACTCTGCTTTAGTATTCTATATGAAGGACCATGTTCCAGATATCCCTGTCCATCACCTCCTCTCGCAATTTTGCTGTCAGCACTCCACATTGAACTCCAAGAGCCACTGCGATCCACGAGGTCATATCGATATCCTAGCACAAATCCCACGGCAACACAAGTCAGGGCTTCGAAACGAGGTCTGGAACGTGCCAACCTTGCGACAGCTCGTTGACAGGCCAGACTCTTGAAAACACACAGTGCATAGTTCTAGATCCACTAAGTGAATGAGGCAAAGAGTCTTAATAGTACTATTAGTAGTTGTAGTCGTAGGTCTGTGGATTAGTGGATGGAGTAAGCCGGTTGTCCCTGGAGGTCCCATCACTGAGTCGCCCTGTGTCTACCCGTTGTGGGAAGGAGGCGCGTCGCATACTATATATGGGGACAGGCAAGATGGGCAGCCTGGCAGAGGAGTGGGGACAGTGCGTGGATGGCCGAGGTCCTCCCTTGGGGCACGGCGTAGATCTACTGTGGGTATGTGGATATGGTCGAGGCTGTCGGTGATGCGAGAGGTCGTTGGCCGAAAACGATTGGTTATGGGGCAAGTAGTTATCCCCATACCGGCACGGTTATCCACAGATAGGGGGCACTTATCCACATAGGTGACACTAGAAGCCCTCGTTGGTGTAAAGGAGCCCCTTGATGGCCAGAACGTCGCGGCGGAGTTGCTCGTCCTCCTCGATCTGGCGGGCGATCTTGTCGTGGCCATGCATGACGGTCGTGTGGTCACGGTTGCCGAGGGCAGCTCCTACCTGAAGGAGCGAGGTTTTTGTCTCCTCGCGGCTCAGGTACATGGCCACCTGGCGAGCGAGAGCCAAGTGTTTGGTTCGACGAGAGCCTCGCAAGTCGTCTTCTTGGAAGTCATAGAATCGAGCGACGGCCTCGACTATCTCGTCGACGGTGAGAGTC